>JBILFU010000164.1:0-4839 GCA_044351405.1 Phycisphaerales bacterium | reverse complement strand
CGGGCACACGGTGGCGGCGGTGCGCGGGGCGCTGCCTGCCGGCGCCGCGGTGATCGAGAAGACCCGGTTCAGCGCCGCGGTGCCGGAGACGCTCGCGGCCCTCGCCGCCGGCGGACGCCGCAGCGTCCTCGTCTGCGGCGTCGAGGCGCACGTGTGCGTCCTGCAGACGGTGCTCGACCTCCGGGCCGCGGGGCACCCGGTCTTCCATGCGACCGACGCGATCTCGTCCGGGCAGGCGGACCAGGTGCCGCACGCCTTCCGGCGCATGGAGCAGGCGGGCGCGGTCCCCACCGGCACGCTCGGCGCCATGTACGAACTGGTCGCGGACGCCGCCGATCCGCGGTTCCGGGAGATACTGTCGCTCGCCAAGCAGGTCGAAAAGGACGGCTGACGCGCCCGGCGTGGGCGCGTCAGCCGAGCGGTGACGGTGGCGAAGCGGCGGTCAGCCGCCCTGGCCGCCCTCGGCCGCATCGCGCAGGTTCAGGACGCCCTGCCGGACGGACTGGGCGCACTCCTTGATCTCCTGCATGGTCTTGCGGACGCGGGTGCCGGCGGCCTTGTTGCCGCCGATGGCCTTGCGGATGTCCTCGTCGCACTCGGCGATGAGCTTCTTCATGCGTTCATAGGCTTCCATGGTGTCGGCTCTCCTCGTGTCTGGTCGTATCTGGAGTGGGTGATCAGCGGTCGTCCGGACCCCTCGGATCGTAGCGCAAAGTGCGGGAAACCGGAGGATATGGCCCTAAAATACCGCGGTCCGCTGCGCTGAAAGGCCCTTTTTGCCTCTTCGGGCAGGGATCTGCCCGTATCATCCGCCCCGCCTTGGACCGCGCGGAGGGCCCTGCATGGCACACGATCTCGTCCTGGACATCGACTCCCTCGACCTGACCCGGGAGGTCTTCGGCCCCCGCGACCTCGACGCCGAGCTGCCGCAAGTGGGGCACATGCGCCACTGCGACGCGGTGCTCTGGCACAACGACGACTTCACGGCAGGGGTCGGCCACAAGCTGGTCCGCCCGGACGAGTTCTGGGTGCCCGGCCACATCCCGGGAAGGCCCCTCCTCCCGGGCGTCCTGATGATCGAGGCTGCGGCCCAGATGGCGAGCTTCCTGAACACGAAGAGCGGGCGCGTGAAGGGCTTCCTCGGCTTCACCCGCTGCGACGAGGTCAGCTTCCGTGGCCAGGTGGTCCCGGGGGACCGCCTGCTGCTCCTGGCCAAGCTCCTCGAATGGAATCGCCGACGGTTCATCTCGCACTGCCAGGGCGTGGTGGCGGGGAAGATCGTCTTCGACGGCAAAATCACCGGAATGGTGATGTGACCCGCGGCCCGGCCGCGAACGGACGGTGAACGGATGCCCCTGCCCCCCCTGCGATTCGAGCCGATCCTCAAGACCCGCGCGTGGGGCGGCGGTGCGCTGCGGGCGCTCGGGAAGGCCGCGCCGGTGGCCGGCACCGTGCCCGTCGGCGAGAGCTGGGAGATCGCCGACCTGGCTCCGCCCGTGGCGGACGGCGTTTCGCGCGTCGCGTCGGGTCCCTTCCGCGGGACGACGCTGCGCGACCTGATGGCGGAGCACCGTGCCGCGCTCCTCGGCGCCGCCGCCGACGCGGACGGTCGCTTCCCGCTCCTGGTCAAGTTCCTCGATGCGGCGGAGAACCTCTCCGTGCAGGTGCACCCGACCGAGGCCTACGCGCAGCGGCATCCGGGATCGCACCTGAAGACCGAGGCCTGGGTGGTGGTCGACGCCGCACCGGGCGCGGCCATCTACCGAGGCGTGCGTCCCGGGATCGACGCGGCCCGCTTCCGCGCGGCGATCGCCGACGGCTCCGCCGTGGACTGCCTGGTGCGCGAGGAAGTCCGGCCGGGCGACTGCATCGCGCTGCAGAGCGGCCTCTGCCACGCGCTCGGCGCCGGCGTGCTGGTCGCCGAGGTCCAGACGCCGAGCGACACCACCTTCCGCGTCTTCGACTGGAACCGCAACGACCCGGCGCGACCGCTCCACGTGGACCAGGCGCTTGAGTGCATCCTGTTCGGCGACTCGCAGGGGCTCGAGCGCGCGCCGATCGCCAGCCTCGATCGCTCCGCCGCCGCCTGGAGCGACGGGATCCGCGCCGCGACGGTCTGCAGGAACCGGTACTTCGGCATCGCGCTCGCGGAGGCGTCGCCATCCGGGGATGCGGGCCCGGTGGAGTTCCGCGCGGCGCCCGCGCCCCGGGTGCTGATGCTGCTGCGCGGCACGGCCACCCTCCGTGCGCCGGGCCACCGCGAGGAACACCTGCGCACCGGCGACACGGTGCTCCTCCCCGCGGACTGCTGCGCCGGCGAGATCCGCCCGGAGCCGGGTGCGCTCCTCCTGGAGGCGTCCGCCGCCTCGCCGGCGGACGCGCTCGATGCCACGCACCGCTTCGGGAGGACGGCGTGATCGCGGCCGTCGCCATCGCCATCGCCGCAGCGCTGGCCCAGGCGCCCGCGCCCCGCACGCCCGGCGCCCCCGGCGGCGCAGGCGGCGTCCGACCGCCGTTCCTCCCCAACGCGGGCACGGTGTCGATCCCGCAGGCGCTCGCCGACCGATCCCTGCCGAAGCCCTACCTGCCGGGCGCGCGCCAGTTCCTCGTCCAGCCCGGACAGGCGTGGCAGTACCTGGTCGAGGACATCGCTCCCGGCGACGAGGTGGTGCTCGCGCCCGGCTTCCACCTGGCGCAGACCATCGTGGGGCTGCGCGGCGAGCCCGGTCGGCCCGTCTTCATCCGCAGCCAGGGACCGGTTCCCGCGGCCGTCCTCTGCGAGGGCGACGGCCTGGTGCTCCGGAACCCGGTCCACGTGGTGCTGGAGAACGTGCTCTTCATCAAGCCGCGTGCCGCGGCCCTCACCATCGAGGGCGCGGACGGTTCCGGCAACCCGGTGAAGGTGGACGTGACCGTGCGCAACAGCGCGGTGCAGGGCGCGGCCGCACCCGGGCAGGACGGGATCCTGGTGCGCAACGCGACGGACGTGCGCATCGACGGCGTCCGCATCGACGGCTGGAACGACGCGGCCGTCGAGATCCAGTCGAGCAGGCGCGTGGTCGTGCGCGGGCTCATGGCGGTTCCCGACGCGCCCACGCCGCCCGCCGCCGGCATCGTGGTGGGCGGCGCATCGTCGGACGTGTCCATCACGGGATGCGCGCTCAACGGTCCGGTGAAGGCCGCGATCCGCGTCGGCGACCGTCCCGACGGCGCGCCGCTCGGCATCCCGGCGGAGCGGGTGCGGATGGACCGGTGCATCGTCGACGGCGCGTCCACGGCGGTCGAGTTCGCCAACGTGCGCGACGTCGTCGTTTCGCGCATGACGATCGCCAATCCGTCGGGCGCGCTGTTCGCGGTCGCGGACGGATGCGGCACCTCGTTCGGCATCGAGATCGACCGCTGCCTGGCGGCATGGCAGCCGGGCTCGCTGACCCACTTCCTCCGGCGCCCGCCGGAGCTGCGGGAGAGCTCGGTGCGCTTCGGCCTCAACCTGTGGTTCTCGAAGGAGCTTCCCGAGGCCTGGTCGGCCATCGGGACGCCCTACGGCGTGATCACGGCCGCCGCCCTCACGGACGTCGACCCGGACCTCGACCCGGCCACGCTGCGGCCCCGGAACGCGGCCGTCGGCGACTTCGGGGCCTATGGGATGGCGGGCGCCCCGGAAGCCGTGCCGACGCAGCCCTAGGAACGGGGCCCTGCGCTATCCTTCTCCCCCTCCCCGGCGCGCCTGCGCCGGGAACGTACCCCTACGGACAACGAACACATGCCCACCACCGGAACGATCAAGCAGGTCATCGGCTCCACCTTCGACGCCGAGTTCCCCGAGAACGCGATCCCCGAGATCTACAACGCCGTCACGGTGGACTTCGAGCTCAACGGCCAGAAGCAGACGCTCGTCGGCGAGGTCGCGAAGCACCTCGGCGGCGGCCAGGTCCGCTGCGTCGCGCTCGCCTCCACCGACGGCCTGCGCCGCGGGGCGGCGTGCGTCGACACCGGCTCGCCGGTGAAGGTGCCCGTCGGCGAGGGCGTCCTCGGCCGCGTGTTCAACCTGCTCGGCCAGCCCGTCGACGAGCGCGGCGCGGTCAAGACCAGCGACTTCGCGCCGATCCACCGCGCGGCGCCGACCATCGCCGACCTCAACCCGAAGACCGAGATCCTGCAGACCGGCATCAAGGTCATCGACCTGCTCTGCCCGTTCGTCCGCGGCGGCAAGATCGGCCTCTTCGGCGGCGCCGGCGTCGGCAAGACCGTCGTGATCCAGGAGATGATCGCGCGCGTCGCCCGCAACTTCGGCGGCTACTCGGTGTTCGCCGGCGTCGGCGAGCGCACCCGCGAGGGCAACGACCTCTGGCTGGAGATGCAGGAGGCCGAGTACACCGACGCCAGCGGCAAGAAGATGCACGTGCTCGACAAGGTGGCCATGGTGTTCGGCCAGATGAACGAGCCGCCGGGCGCGCGCCTGCGCGTCGCGCTCAGCGCGCTGACCATGGCGGAGAACTTCCGCGACAAGAGCGGCAAGGAGACCCTGCTGTTCGTCGACAACGTGTTCCGCTTCACGCAGGCCGGCTCCGAGGTGTCCGCGCTCCTCGGCCGCATGCCGAGCGCGGTGGGCTACCAGCCCACGCTGAGCACCGAGATGGGCGCGCTCCAGGAGCGCATCACGTCCACGAAGGACGGCGCCATCACCAGCGTGCAGGCGATCTACGTGCCGGCCGACGACCTGACCGACCCCGCGCCGGCGACCACGTTCACGCACCTTGACGCGTTCATCGTGCTCGAGCGCAAGATCGCCGAGAAGGGCATCTACCCCGCCGTCGACCCGCTGTCGTCGACGAGCCG
>JBILFU010000163.1:0-4850 GCA_044351405.1 Phycisphaerales bacterium | reverse complement strand
GCCGCCACCACCATGCCCGGCCTCGACCCGGCCGCCGCGAGGAGCCAGTGCACGAAGTGCGCGCTCACGCCGTGGCGATCGAGGGCGATCCCGATGACCGTGCTCCCGGCGAAGAGGAATATCACGTTGTCGGCGTATGCGCCGGCGATCGGCCGGAACTCCATCACGCCCAAGGCGGGCAGGAGCGCCACCGGCAGCAGCGCCGTGACCGCCAGCTCCACCGCGTGCGTCACCCACCACACGGACATCCAGGCCAGGAGGCCCGCCGTGAGGGCGGCGGCGGCGTCCAGTCCACCCGCTGCACCGCCGGCCGGATGCAGCCACCACGCGAGCGCCGCTCCGGAGAGCGGCCCGGCGATCCTGCCGACTGCCGCTGCCGTGCCGGGGACACCGGTCATCTCGGGAAGGTGGTCGCCCTGCGCCATGGCGGCATGATCGCATGGGACGCGCCGGGGCCGCAGGTCAGCGGCCGGCGATCGGCGTCGAGAGGACCAGGGCCGTCGGGATCGGCGGCCAAGCCATGTTCAGCCGGAAGGTCCGGAACGAGGCCGGGCGACGGTCCAGCCAACGCATGCAGTCATGCACCAGCTCCCAGTGCCTCGGATTCGCGGGAGTCGTCCAGTGGCGGGGCTCGTTGCCGATCTCCTCCGGCCGCTCGGCGAGGGTCATCCGTTGCCATTCGCGGTCGGCGACGCTTTCGCCGGTTCCCCCGGCCAGAAGCCCGAGAAGCTCTGCCGAGGGCAGGGCGTCCAGGGCGAGCGCACGGTCGACGAACAGGTCCACGATGACGTTCTCCGCCGGGACGTCAAGCCGGACGAGGGTTTCCGTCGGCGGTGCGATTCCGCGGACTGGCGCGTGTCTCGCGCCGGGGCAATGCTCCCCGAAGAAGAGGTCGACGGCACCGGCTGCCCCAAGCTCGCCCTGCGGAAGCTCGTACCAGTGGCCGTGCTCGGTGGTGATCGGCCGAAGCGACTCTCCCGGCAGCGTCGAGTGCTCGGCGAGGATCGGCGGGGCGTCGGCCGGACACGCAGGGTCCAGCGGCCGGGGTTCGGCGGACCGATCCCTGCCTCCTTCGCCGACGATCCGCCTGCGCACCACCGGCCAGGACAGGTCGCGGCGATTGCGTCGCAGGCCGACGAAGCCGCTCACCATGGAGAGGTCGGTGCCGCCTCGGTCGTCCTTCGTGAGGAAGGTCAGCACGACCCGAGCGCGTGCCTGGATGCCCCAGACCGCGGCATTCGCCTGGAAGGCGGCCTTGCGGTACTCCGAGCCGCATTCGTCGACCGGACCGGCAACGCAGTTTGCGACCAGTGCCCGGAAGGCGTGTCGGCTGCCGGCATGGTCGCGAACGACCGCATCGAACCCGTCGATCGCACGTACCAGCTCGCCGGCCGCGTCGGACCCGCCCCTGGCGCGTACCGCCCGGACGAAGATCCGGAGGCCCGCATCCCCGGGAAGGTGCCTGCTTCCGAGCAGCACGTCCTCGTACTGCGCGAAGCGCGCCATTCGCCATGCCAGGCTCTTGTCGATCGAGAGCTTCCTGCTGAGCTGCAGCGAGTTCAGCCCCCGGGCCCCGCATGCAGAGGTGGCGGCATCGATTGCGCCGCGCAGCCTCTCGAGCGACGCCCGTGCATCGATCTCGAACGGGTTGTCTGCGGTACCGGCCGTTCCCGGTCCTTGGGACCGGGTGCCTGCCTGGATCTGAAGTTGCATGGATCGCGGACCTCGGTTTTGCCCCCGGAGACCCGGCTGCGTCGGTGATTGCAGTGGCGCGGCAGGGGGGAGGCGGAAGGAAGCTATTCCCGATTTCTCTGGAGTCACGCAATTGACCGGGGGAAACTCTGCGGGAACCCATGGTCCGGAAATGTCATTCGGCGGGTCCTTTCGACGGTCTGAGGGGGTACTTTGTGAGGGCTTCCCGAGGAGGGCTCCCGCATGTACGGCATGGTCAACGCTGCGATCGAGGCGATGGTCACCGAGCGGTTCGGCGCCGACCGGTGGCTCGCCGTGAAGGCGCGCGCGGGCATCGACGAACCGATGTTCGTGTCGATGAAGGAGTACCCCGATTCGGTGACCTACTCGCTGGCCGGGGCGGCGGCGCAGGAACTGGGCATCCCGCTGCAGGACGTGCTCCGTGCGTTCGGGGTCTACTGGGTCGAGTTCGCCCGGCGCGGGCCCTACGGGCGGCTGATGATGTCCGCGGGGAAGGGGACCTACGAGCTGCTGTCGGCGCTCGACGACATGCACGCGCGTCTCGGGATGAGCTTCCCGGAGCTCCGGCCGCCCTCGTTCCGCGTGCAGCCGGACGGCGACGCGGTCACGCTGGAGTACCGCTCCGAGCGGGCGGGCCTCGCGCCGTTCGTCGAGGGGCTGGTCGAGGGCGTCGGGAACCTCTTCGGCGAGCAGGTCGAGGTGAGCCAGGTCGCGTCGCGCGACGCGGGCGCGCCGCACGACCGCTTCCGCGTGCGCGTCACCGGCAGGAAGGCGTGAACCGATGCTCGGCATGGTGAACCACGCCCTGCAGCAGATGGTGACCGAGCGGCTCGGCGCCCCGGCCTGGGAGTCGATGCGCTCGGAGCTGGGCATCGAGGACCGGGTCTTCGTGGTGATGCGGCAGTACCCGGACGAGCTGACCTATCGCATCGCCGGCGCCGTCGCCGCGCGCCTCGGCGTCCCGCTGCCTGACGCGCTGCAGGCCTTCGGGCACTACTGGATGGGCTACGCGGAGCGCCAGCCGTGGGGCAAGGTGCTGCACTCCATGGCGTCCTCCACGCGCGAGCTGATCCCGGCGCTCAACGAGCTGCATTCGCGGATCGCGCTGGCCTTCCCCGGCGTCACCATGCCCCAGTTCCGCAGCGAGCCCGCGGCCGGCGGGGCGCTGCGGGTGCACTACTTCTCGCCGCGGCCGGGGCTCGCCCCCTTCGTCCTCGGCGTGCTGGAGGGGATCGGCGCCATGTTCGGCGAGGTGATCCAGGTCACGCAGGTGGAGCGACGCGAGGACGGCGCGCCGCACGACGTGTTCCTGGTCGAGTTCCCCGGGGAGGGCGGCCGGGAATGACCGACGACTCGGCCGAGCTCCTCGCGCGGCTCTTCCCGTTCCACCTCCGGGTGGATCCGGCGGGACAGATCGTCGGCGCGGGCCCGAGCATCCGCAAGGCGGTGCCCGACTGCCTGGGCGCCATGCTGCTCGAGCGCTTCGAGGCGGTGCGCCCGCGGATCGCGTCTTTCGCGGAGGTGCGCGGCCACCTGGACGAGCTGGCGCTCCTCTCCGTCCGCGGAACGCCGCTGCAGCTGCGCGGGCAGTTCACGGCGCTCGCCGACGGGCACGTGGGCTTCGTGGGCAGCCCGCGGATCGTCGACCAGACCTCGTCGTGGAGCTGGCCCGTGGGCGTGCGCGACTTCGCCCCGCACGACGGGAGCGCCGACTACGCCATGGTGATCGAGGCCGCGAACATGCAGCTCGCCGACCTGGAGCGCCTGGTCGGCTCCCTGCAGGAGAAGGAGCGCGCCGAGCGCGACCTCCGCGAGCGTGCCGAGGCGGCGAGCCTGGCCAAGACCAACTTCCTGGCGAACATCTCCCACGAGATCCGCACGCCGATGACGGCCATCCTCGGGTTCACGGAGCTGCTGCGCGACTCCAAGGCCTCCCCGGAGGAGCGCGCCGACTGGATCGAGACCGTCCGGCGCAACGGCGACCACCTGCTCGCCATCCTGAACGACCTGCTCGACCTCTCCAAGATCGAGGTCGGCAAGCTGGAGGTGGAGCTCGCCCCCGCCTCCGTCCCCGACGTCGTGCGCGACGTCGTGCGCCTGATGCGCGTGCGCGCCTCCGCGCAGGGGATCTCGCTCGACCACGCGGTGGAGGACGAGTCGCTGCGGCTGCCGGTGCTGACGGACCCGGTCCGCGTCCGGCAGGTGCTCATCAACCTCGTCGGCAACGCGGTCAAGTTCACCGAGCGCGGCGGCGTCGACGTCGCCGTCGCCGGGCGGCGCGAGGGCGGGCGCACCCGGTTCGAGATCCGCGTCCGCGACACCGGCTGCGGCATCGAGCCCGCGCTGCAGGAGCGGCTCTTCCAGCCGTTCACCCAGCTCGACGCGTCGTTCGTCCGCAGGCACGGCGGCACGGGACTGGGCCTCTCCATCAGCTCGAGGCTCGCCGCCCTCCTGGGCGGGCGCATCGAGGTCGCGAGCGAGCCCGGCCGCGGCAGCGTGTTCACCCTGCACCTCGACTGCCGGTCCGCCGACCCCTCGGACGCGGCCGCCGGCCAGGCGCCGGCGCCGATCCCCATGCCCGCGCCCCGTGCCGGCGCCCTCTCCGGCCGCCGCGTCCTCCTGGTGGAGGACAGCCCCGACTCGCAGCGGATCATCGCCGCGCTCCTGCGCCTGGCGGGGGCGGAGGTCGACGTGGCGTCCGACGGGATCAGCGCGGTCGCCCGCTTCGACGGGCGGTACGCGCCCGACGTGGTCCTGATGGACGTTCAGATGCCCGGAATGGACGGCATCGAGGCCACCGAGCGCATCCGGGCGCGCGGCTACGCGGGCCGCATCGTCGCGCTGACCGCCGCGGCGCTCAGCATCGACCGCGAGCGCGCCCGCCGCGCGGGGTGCGAGAGCGTCCAGCTGAAGCCGATCTCGCGCGAGGACCTGATCGACGTCTGCCGGGGCGCGGTCCCCTGAGGGCCGGGGCCCGCCGCGGCCGCGGCTGGCGTAGAACACCGTCCCTGAAGCCATGCCGCGAACGCCCAGCACCGACGCCCCCGTCCAGCTCGTCTTCGACTTCGACAGCACCGTCGTGGCGGTCGAGGGTCTCGACGAGCTCGCGCGCCTGGCGCTCGCCGACGACCCGCGGC
>JBILFU010000016.1:0-16321 GCA_044351405.1 Phycisphaerales bacterium | reverse complement strand
CGGGAGGTTCGGGTGCAGGCGGGGGCGTTGCGGGCCGGACCGGCTGCGCGGCGGCGACGGCACGCTCGGCGGCGTCCTTCGCCTGTTCGCGTGCCAGCTCGGCGTCGCGCCCGCGCAGGCGCTCGGCGGCGGCGGAGTACAGCCGCTCGGCGTCCTTCCAGCGCTGCTCGGAGACCGCCTGCGCGGCCTGCATCACCATGGCGCGGCCGGAGACGATCGGGTCGGCGCTGCGCGCGGCCACCGCGAAGGCGTCGCGCGCCTCGTCGCGGCGGCCGAGCTCCTGCGCGGCGCAGCCCTCGACGTAGGCGGCCTGGGCCCGCACTGCGGGGTCCGACGAGGAGCTGCGGACCTCCGTGCCCGCGCGGAGGGCGTCCGCGAACCGTCCCGCGTCGTAGGCGCGGAGCGCGTCGTCGAGCGTGGCGCCGGCCGGCCGCTCGGAGCAGGCCGCGCCCAGTGAGGCCACGCAGAGCGCGGCATGCATCCATGCATTCCTTCGCACGCGGGTATGGTATCGGCGCCCCCCGCGCGAACGCTGCACATGTCCCTCCTGCGCACCATCCAGCGGAGCCTCGTCCGGCGCGCGTTCTCGCCCGTGGCGGTGGACGACTTCCGCACGTGGACGGGGCTCTCGTCCCTGGTGGTCTCGTGGCACCTCTCCCGGGAGATCTCCCGCCGGAGCAAGGCGCCCAACGTGGGGATCCTGCTCCCGACCTCCGGGATGTTCGCGCCCGCGATGCTCGGCTGCTGGACGGCGGGCCGGACGGCCGTGCCGCTCAACTACCTGCTCTCCCGGTCGGACCTCGAGTACATCGCCAAGGACGCGGGGCTCGACGCCGTGGTCGCGGTGGGCCCCATGCTCGACCTGGTGGGTGGGCCGCTTCCGGGCGTCGAGACGATCCGCCTGGACTCGCTCTCGTTCCGCGGCCTTCCGCCGGTGCGGGTGGGGCGGGGCGCGGCCCCCGACGACACGCTGGTCATCCTGTACACGAGCGGCACCAGCGGGCGCCCGAAGGGCGTGATGCTCTCGGAGCGCAACCTGTCCGCCAACGTCTCGCAGGTGGTCCGGTGGGCGCGCTTCGGCCCCGCCGACACGATGCTCGGGGTACTGCCGCAGTTCCACAGCTTCGGGCTGACGGTGCTGACGCTGCTGCCGCTCTGCGCGGGATGCCGCGCCGTCTACACCGCGCGCTTCGTGCCGGCGCGGCTGCTCGAGCTTGCCGCGCGGCATCGACCGACGGTGTTCGTCGCCATCCCGTCCATGTACAACGCGCTGCTCCACTCGCGCGGCGCCGGGCACGGGCAGTTCGACCGGCTGCGCTACGCGGTGTCCGGCGGCGAGCCGCTGCCCGACGCGGTGGCCGCGGGGTTCCGCGAGCGGTTCGGCGTGCGCATCAACGAGGGCTACGGCCTGACCGAGACCTCGCCCGTCACCAACTGGTGCCTGCCCGAGGAGTACCGGCCGCACTCGGTGGGACGCGCGCTTCC
Source organism: Phycisphaerales bacterium (assembly GCA_044351405.1). Taxonomy (GTDB): domain Bacteria; phylum Planctomycetota; class Phycisphaerae; order Phycisphaerales; family SM1A02; genus UBA966. Next base: position 14,836 of record JBILFU010000016.1, on the reverse strand, counting down.
CGAGGTGGACGAGCGGATCGTCGACCCGGACGGTCGCGTGCTCGGGCCGGGCCAGGACGGAGAGGTCCGCATCAAGGGCCCGAACGTGATGAAGGGCTACTACAACCTGCCGGAGCTCACCGCGAGCGTGTTCGACGGGGACGGCTACTTCCGGACCGGCGACATGGGGCGCGTGGATGCCGACGGCCACCTCTACATCACGGGGCGCATCAAGGAGATGCTCATCATCTCCGGCGAGAACGTCTTCCCGCGCGAGATCGAGGAGGCCGTGAACCACCACCCGTCCGTGCGCGACTCCGCGGTGGTCGGGCTGAAGGACCCCTCGCGCGGCGAGGTCCCGGTGTGCTTCCTCGAGTTGCGCGAGGGTTCGCCCTGGGACGAGGCCGCCTTGCGGGCGTTCGTCCGCGAGCGGCTTCCCCCCTACAAGGTGCCGCGCGAGTTCAGGGTGCTGGATGCCTTGCCGAGGAACCCCACCGGGAAGATCCTGCGGCGCGTGCTCGCCGAGCGGCTGGCGTCAGGCGGCTGAGGATTCCGGCGGGGCCGTCGCCCGGTTCAGGGGCAGGTGCCCCAGGCGCCGAGCAGCAGCCCGAGGTCCGCGCCGTTCACGGTGCCGTCCTGGTTCAGGTCGCCCGTGCCGAAGAAGTTCCAGTTGCCCAGCAGCAGCCCGAGGTCCGCGCCGGTGACGGTGCCGTCGCGGTTGATGTCCGCCGGGCAGAAGGCCGGGCAGATCGGGCCCTGGCCGGAGATCGTGAGGGTGCCCGAGCCGGACAGCGTCGGGTTCTCGCCGCCGACGCGGATCAGGTACTCGCGGCCGCAGGCGCTCTGGAACTGGGCGCGCGCGCCGTTGCCGGGCACGCAGAGCGGGCTCGAGGAATTGCAGGCGACGAGCGTGGGAGACCCGCAGGTCGCGTCGTAGACGGCGATCCGCATGTCGGTGGCCGAGCCGCAGGTGGTGACGACGATGTTCCCGCTCCGCTCGCCGTTGTAGCGGAACCAGACGTCCGGCCCGAACTCGCCGCCCGACCCGGTGTTGCAGCTGGCGGGAAGGGCGAGCGCGTCGGCGGTCGCGCGGATCGTCGAGAAGGCCACCGTCTGCACGGAGCGCACCGGCAACGCGCCCTCGCAGACGTCGTTCAGCGGCACCGGCACGCCGCAGGCCACGGCCGCGCTGCGCGCGCAGTCGACGTCCCACTGCTCCGTGCAGCAGGCCGGGTCCAGGATGCAGGCCGGCTCGCAGCATGCCGGGTTGTCGCAGCCCGGGCCGAGGTGCGCGTCGAAGCACGGCCCCGAACCCTGTCCGCATGCGGGCGCGCACCCGGAATCCGACGCGGTGCACTTCAGCTGGTACCAGCGCGGGCTGACGCAGTCGACGGTCGAGGTCGGCGTGGGGGTCGGGAAGGTGCCCATGGCGACGAACACCCGGTAGGCGCCCGGAGGGACGCAGGCGGCCGTCTCGTAGGGTGCGCATCCCGAGGAGTTCAGGTGGAAGACCGCGCCGCCGAGGTTGAGCGGGCAGGTCGCGGGCACCAGTGCCGCGAAGGCCGGTCCCTCGGCCGCGAAGCGCATGACGATCCGCACCTTCCCGTCGCCGTCGCCGTCGGTGAGCGTGAACTGGAAGGTGTCGCGGTCGGTCGTCGAGCCGCCGGAGCCGACGAGCCGGCCGCAGAGCGTCTGCCCGAGGGCGAGGCTTGCCGCGGACTGTCCCGAGGCGCAGGCCTCGTTGGTGCGAGCTCCGCACGATTCGGCCTCCTGCATGCCGCCCGTCGGGCAGACGAGCGTGCAGTAGCCGCATGCGCTCTCTGCGACGTCCACGCACAGCTGGTCCCAGCCGTAGATGCAGCAGTTGGGTACCAGCGCGCACACCGCGCCGCAGCACTGGGCGTCGGAGCATCCCGGCGAGCCGTGGGTGGACGTGCAGGAACCCTGGTCCGGCAGTCCGCACTCGACCGGCTGCGGCGGGCTGCACGACAGCTGGGCGAGGATCACGCACTGGGCGTCCCACACCGCGGAGCAGCAGACCGGGTCCACGGTGCAGACCGCGTCGCAGCAGGCCGCGTCGTCGCAGGAGGGCGTGCCGTGCGCCACGAAGCAGCTGTCGCTCGCGGAGGCCCCGCAGAGGCCGACGCACGCTTGGTCGGCGAGGTCGGCGCATGAGGGATCCCAGATCTCCTCGCAGCAGACCGGGTTCAGCTCGCACACCGTCGCGCAGCAGTCCGGATCGTCGCAGCCGGGGCCGGCGTGCGGCGTCAGGCAGTCGCCGGTGGCGGCGGCCGGGCAGCCCTGCGCGGCGGCCGGCCGGTCCGCCGCGAGGGCGGCGGCGGCGAGGACCAGCGCGAATGCCAGGCGGACGAGGGCCATGGAGCGGACTCCGAGAATGCCGAATCTACGTGCCGGGCGGTCGGATCGTTCCCCGGGAATGCGCGGGGTTCCGCGCGCGGCGGGGGCCGCCGACGGGGTGCGACGTTCCATCTACACTTCTCGGACTGTTCCGAACCATTCCCCACGCAACCCGAGGTCCATCGCATGTCCGTCACCGTCGGCCAGACCGCGCCCGTCTTCAAGCTTCCGTCCCGCCCCGGCCACGAGGTCGACCTTGCCGCCGTAATCGGCAGCCGCAAGACGGTGCTCCTCTTCTTCCCGCTTGCGTTCAGCTCGGTCTGCACCACCGAGATGTGCACCTTCCGCGACGACTGGTCGCGCTGGTCGTCGCTGGGCTGCGCGGTGTTCGGCATCTGCGTGGACAGCCCGTTCGTGACGGACAAGTTCCGGCAGGAGCTCGCCGTGCCGTTCGACATCCTGTCGGACTTCAACAAGGACGTGAGCCGGCGCTACGGGGCCCTGTACGAGGACCTGATGGGCCTGAAGGGCGTCGGCAAGCGCGCCGCGTTCGTGATCGACGCGTCCGGGAAGGTCGTCTACGCCAAGGTGAACGCGGAGGCCGGGCAGCAGGTCGACTTCGACGCGATCCGCAAGGCGGTCGAGTCGTGCTGATGCGCCGCCGGTCCGCCGCCTCCGTGGCGGCGTCGCTGGCGCTGGCGGCCGCGCTCCCCGGTTGCTGGGCGTCTTCCTCGCACCGCTCGGCAGGCGGCATCCTGTCCATCGACGTCCCCGCCGCCGACGGCGCGACGGCTCCGGTGTCGGTCGAGGGCCGGATGTCCGCGGGCGAGCGGCTCGAGGTGCGGCTCGGCGCGAGTTCGGGCACGGGCTACGTGTGGCGATTGGCCGGGCCCATCCCCGCGCTCATGCGCATGAACACCGGCGATCCCGCCGGAACGGTGCGGCCCGCGGATGCCGCCAAGGCCATGCCCGGAGGGCCGTCGTGGACGGTCTTCGGCATGGATGCCGCCTCGCAGGGCGATGCGAGCATGCGCTTCGTGCTGGTGCGGCCCTGGGAGGAGGGCGTGCCGCCCGCCCGCCAGGTCGACCTCCGCGTGCGGGTGGATCCCGCGCCGCGGTGACGCGCAGGCGGCGCGCCCTGCTACCATCTCGCCCTCGCGCGGGAGTAGCTCAATGGCAGAGCAGCTGCCTTCCAAGCAGCAGGTTGCGGGTTCGAGTCCCGTCTCCCGCTTCCCGTCCGCCCTCGGAGCGCCGGCCCGTCGTCAGGCCGCGATGATCGATTGAACTACCGTCGCAAGAAGCGCTCCCAGGAACACGCCGCTGCCGACAGGCACAGTTCGGGCGGGTCCGGGCGCGCGCCGCTCGACCATCCGCTGGTGCGTCCGGACCGGGCGGAGCTCGTGGAGGCGCCCGACGCGCTCGACGCGCTCGTCGCCGAGGTCCGCCGGCACCCGGTGGTCGCCTACGACACCGAGTTCATCGGCGAGGAGAGCTTCTACCCCAAGCTCTGCCTGGTGCAGGTGGCCACCCCGGATGCCATCGCGCTGGTGGACCCGGTCCCGCTGGCGGCGGCCGGGCGCGACCTGGGCGAGCTGTTCCGCGCGATCGCGGAGCCCGGGCGCACCGTGCTCGTCCACAGCGGCGACACGGACATCGACATCCTGCGCCGCGGGGCCGGCACCGAGCCCTCGGCCGTGTTCGACACGCAGGTGGCGGCGGCCCTCGCCTGGCTCCCGTGGCCCTCCAGCCTGGGCAACGTGCTCGAGAGCCTGACGGGCTACCGGCTGGGGAAGGCGCACACGTTCACCAACTGGGACGCCCGCCCGCTCACGCCGGCGCAGCTCGGGTACGCGGCGGACGACGTCCGCTACATGCACCTCATCTGGAGCGAGCTCGGCTCGCGCCTGTCGGCGCTCGGCCGGCACGGGTGGGCGATGTCGGAGAGCCGCGAGCAGCTCCGCGGCACCGCCTTCGACCCGGAGGGGCAGCTCCGGCGGCTGCACCGCTCGGAGCCGCTGCGGCCGGGCCAGATGGTGGTGGCACGCGAGCTGGTGTCGCTGCGGCACCAGTTGGCGCGCAGCCATGACCTGCCGGCGCGCGTGGTGCTTCCCGACGCCGCGGTCATCGAGCTCGCCAAGCGCAAGCACACCGATCCCGCCGCGATCGCCGCGGTCACGGGGATCCCGCGTCGCATCGGGGCGGCGCACGCGGGCGACATCGCGGCCGCGGTGCTGCGCGGCAAGGCCACCGCGCCCGAGTCCGAGCCGTCGAACCCGCTTGCCGACGACATGCGCGTCCGCACCGAGGGAGACCAGCTCTGGAGCGCGCTCCAGGCGCGGTGCGCGGCCACGGGCCTGGCGGCCAACCTTGTGGCGACGCGGGCCGCCTTCTCGCGATGGTTCCTCTCGATGGTGGAGGCCCGCCGTGCGGGCCGCGTCCTCGGCTGCTCCGAGGGCGAGCAGGCGCTCTTCGAGCAGGCCGACTGGCGGTTCGAGGCGGTCGGCCGCTGGCTCGACGGGTTCCTGCAGGGCCGCGAGCGGCTGGAGCTCGAGTGGTCGCCGCTCGGGATGGTCGCGCCCGGCTTCCCGAGGCCGGGCGGGGTAGCATCGACCGCATGAATCCCGTCGCGCGTCCCGCGTCCGCAGTTGCCGCCATCGCGGCATTCGCACTCGTCGCCGGCTGCTATCCGCGGCCGGTGCCCGGGCAGGGCGGGAACTCCGCGGGCGACCCGATCCCGTGGCGGACGCTCTTCAACGGCAAGGATCTCGCTGGCTGGAAGGCCTTCCTGCCGGAGGCCGGGGCCGATCCCGCGAAGACCTGGTTCGTCGACGACACCATCCTGCGCTGCACGGGCGCTCCCGTGGGCTACCTGGCCACCGTCGAGGAGTTCACCGACTTCGAGCTCGAGGTCGACTGGCGCTTCGACCCGAAGAAGGGCGCCGGCAACAGCGGCGTCCTGCTGCGGGTGCAGAGGGAGGACAAGGTGTGGCCGAAGAGCATGGAGGCGCAGCTCCACTCCGGGAACGCCGGCGACATCTGGAACATCGGCGACTTCCCCGCCAAGGTCGACGCGGCCCGCACCGAGGGCCGCCGCACCGTGAAGATGGGGAGGAGCTCCGAGGAGCCGCTCGGCGGCTGGAACAGCTACCGGATCCTCATGGACGGCGGCCGGCTCGAGCTCTACGTCAACGGGCAGCTGCAGAACGTGGCGACCGACGTCGAGCGCGTGCCGGGGCGCATCGCGCTCCAGAGCGAGGGGGCGTGGATCGAGTTCCGCATGGTGCGCATCCGCCCGCTCAAGGGCACGGGCAACGGCATCGGCTTCGAGTGATCCCGCGGCGCCGCGCGTGGCGACGGAGCCGGACCGGTTCGCACGCCCAACGCAAAGGCGGCGGCAGGTGCTCCTGCCGCCGCCTGTCGCTTCGGGTCGTCCTGCGCCCGGCGGACCGGGCGACGGATCACTTCGTCGGCTCGTCGTCCGCGGCCACGGGCGCGGCCTTCGGGGCCGACGCCTTGGTCGCCGTGGACTTCGCCGCCATCGGCTCCTCCGCGGGCGTCGTGTCCGAGGACGGCGAGTTGGCCGCCATGTCGAACGCGAGCGGCGTGAGGAACAGCTCGACGCGCCGATTCTCCGCGGCGCCCTTCGAGGTGTTCACCACCACCGGGCGGAACTCGCCGTAGCCGGCGATCTGGAAGCGCTGCCCGCCCACGCCGTCCTTGACGAGCGCGTTGCGCAGGCTGGCAGACCGGTACACGGAGAGCATGAGGTTGGTGCCGAACTTCGCCTTGGTGCGCACGACCGGCATGTTGTCGGTGTGACCGACCACCTTGACCTCGAACTTCGCCGCGCTGGGGGAGTTGAGGATCGCGGCGAGCCTGCCGAGCACCGCCGTCGCGCCGGGCTTGAGCTGGTCGCTGCCCGGGTCGAAGGTGAAGTCGTTCTTGAATCGCAGCATCCCGGTCTTCGGGTCGAACTCGAAGACGTCGGGGTACTCGTTCTCGAGCTTGGTGAGCTCGGTGGTGAGGTCGGGCGGGAGCTGGCTCAACTCCAGGCCGGCGAGCTGCTTCTTCAGCTCGTCGTACTTGGCGATCCAGGCATCCATGTCCACGTCGCCGCTGGCGATGCGCTTCTGCAGCTCCTCCAGGTCGGTCATGGTCGCGGCCAGCTGCGTGCGCAGCCGGTCCTCGTTGGCCCGAGCGGTCGACAGCTCGTTCTGGGCCGTCAGGAGCTGCTGCTCCTGGCCCTTGTAGGCGGTGAGAAGGTCGTTGTACTTCTGCTCAGGCACGCAGCCGGTCGAGATCAGGGCTGTGCCAACGAGCAGACCACTCGTCATCCATGCGCGCTTCGTCATTGGGATCCTCCCAAAGCGTGGTGTGAGGCCGGGTCGTGCGATGCGCTCGCGCGGCACGGCGTTGTGAAGAACAGCGTCCCCGACGGGACGGCGGGAAGTGTAACCCGGGATCTCGGCCGACGGTAGGGGCCGGGCCCGCCTTTCCCCGGGGGTCCCGGGTGGGCCATTTGCGCCGGATTGCGGTGCCGGGGCGGCTTCGCCCGATACAGTAGGTCAAGCCATGAGCAAGGCCCCCATGCCTCGTTCCGCGCACGACATCCTCGCCAAGGCGGGGCCGTACCCCCTGGCTGCCTACCAGTTCGTCCAGGAGGGCCTGCGGTTCACCGTCCGCCGGGTCGCCGAGGAGCGTGCCCAGGGCGGGGGGATGGAGGGGCTCTCGGGGTCGGAGCACGTCTCCGGCCAGCAGCTCTGCATGGGGCTGCGCGACCACGCGATCGAGCAGTTCGGCATGCTGGCGCGGACGGTGCTCGAGCACTGGTCCATCCGGCGCACGGACGACTTCGGGCGGATGGTGTTCGCCATGATCGAGGCCGGCGCCATGAGCAAGACGCCGCAGGACAGCCCCGAGGACTTCGCGGGCGTCTACGACTTCGACGAGGCGTTCGCCTCGGAGCACGTCGTGCTCGCCATGCGCGCGGAGACCGCCTGAGGCGCGCGGGCCCGGCCGGGGCCGCCGTACAATCGGCCGGATGTTCGCCAGCCTGACCGATTCGCTCGGCAACGCCCTCCGGAACCTCTCCGGCCGCGGCCGCATCTCCGAGTCGAACGTCCGGGAGGCGATGGCGGAGGTGCGCACCGCGCTCCTCGAGGCGGACGTGAACCTGGAGGTGGTGGACCGCTTCTGCGAGGAGTGCGTGCAGGACGCGCTCGGCAAGGAGGTCACCAGGAGCCTCGAGCCCGGGCAGGAGATGGTGGGCATCGTCCACCGCCGGCTGGTCGGGCTCATGGGGCCGGTCGACAGCCACGTGACGCTGGTCGAGCCGGGTCCGACGGTCGTGATGATGTGCGGCCTGCAGGGAAGCGGCAAGACCACGACCTGCGGCAAGCTCGCCGCGTGGTTCAAGAAGCGCGGACAGAGCGTGCTGGTGGCCGCGGCCGACCTGCAGCGCCCGGCGGCCGTGGAGCAGCTGCAGACCGTGGTCGAGGGCGTGGCCGCGAACGCGACGGGCCCGGGCCGCGTCGCGTTCTACGGCGAGCCGGACAGGTGCGCCGAGTACGGCAAGGCCGTGGGCGTCGCGGTCGGGGTCTGCCAGCGCGCGCTCGCGGCCGCGCGGCAGGGCAAGTTCGACGTCCTGGTCCTGGACACGGCCGGCCGCCTGCACGTCAACGACGAGCTGATGAGGGAGCTGGAGGCGGTCGACCGCGCGGTCGAGCCGCACAACATCCTGCTGGTCGTCGACGCGATGACCGGCCAGGACGCCGTGCAGAGCGCCAAGGCGTTCCACGCGCGGATGAAGGTGGACGGGATCGTCCTCACCAAGTTCGACAGCGACACGCGCGGCGGCGCCGCGCTCAGCGTGAAGACGGTGACCGGAGCGCCCGTGAAGTTCGTGGGCACCGGCGAGAGGTTCGACGCCCTCGAGGAGTTCCATCCCGAGCGCGTCGCGGGCCGCATCCTGGGGATGGGCGACGTCGTCAGCCTGGTGGAGCGCGCGCAGGAGCAGGTCAACGAGGAGGAGGCCGCCGCCGCCGCGGAGAAGCTCGCGAAGGGCCAGTTCTCGCTCGAGGACTTCCTGAAGCAGATGCGCATGATCCGGCGCATGGGCCCGATGAAGCAGATCCTCGGCATGCTGCCCGGGGTCGGCAGCATGCTCGGCGGCATGGACATCGAGGAGAAGCAGGTCGACCGCATGGAGGCGATCATCCTCTCGATGACCCGCAGGGAGCGGGAGCGGGTCTCGCTCATCGACCGCAGCCGACAGAAGCGCATCGCCGCGGGAGCGGGCGTCAAGGTCGAGGACGTGTCGCGCATGGTCAAGCAGTTCGAGCTCATGCAGCAGATGACGCAGAGGATGGCCGGGATGGGGGCGCTCGGGCGCGCCAAGGCGATGAAGGAGATGTCCCGCGCCGCGCCGGGCGGCATGGGGATGGCCGGGCTCATGGGCCGCGGCTCGACGGCCACCGAGAGCCCGAAGGCGCGGTTCAAGCAGCGCAAGAAGCGCTGAAGCGGCCCGGGCGCGCTCCTATCATCCGCGCCCATGAAGATGCGCATGCTCGCGGCGGCGACGGCATCGCTCGCGGCATTCCTGGTGACCGTGCATGCGGCGGACGAGGGCGTTCCCCCGGCGCCGGCCGCGCCGCCCGCCGCGGCTGCACCGGCGGCCCGGCCCTCCGCGCAGGCGGGGACCGCGCGCCTCTCCGGCCGCGTTCCCGTGCTGCCGCGCAAGCCGGGCGCGTCGGTGAAGGACTACGGCCCGCCGCCCGCGTTCAAGGTGGACAAGCCCGAGCCCGCGACGAGCGCGGTCTGGGTGGGCTCCGGGGCCCCGGCCGCGGATCCCGCGAGGACGGCTCCCGTCCGCATCGAGCAGCGCGGCTACCAGTTCCGCCCGGCGCTCGCCGTGGTGCAGGCGGGGACGCCCGTGGTCTTTCCCAACGAGGACCAGCTCTACCACAGCGTCTTCAGCAAGTCGGCGCCCAAGCGATTCGACCTCGGACGCTTCCGCAAGGGCGAGGAGCCTCCCGCGGTCGTGATGGAGACGCCGGGCCTCGTGCAGCTCTTCTGCGAGGTGCACGAGCACATGCGCGCGAACCTGGTCGTCGTCGACACGCCGTGGTTCGCGGTCACCGACACGGAGGGGCGCTTCTCCATCGACGGGATCGCGCCCGGCAAGCACGTGGTCAGCGTCTGGCTCTCGCCCAAGCAGACCGTGACGCGTGAGGTGGAGCTGGCGGCCGGCCAGGCGCTCGAGGTGGACTGGTCCGACCCCGCGGCGGAGCCCGCCAAGTGAGCTTCGGAACCCGCATCGCGCTTGCGATCGCGGGCGTGGTCCTGGTGGCGATGGCGATCGTCGCCGTGGCCGGCGGCTCGCGCGTGCGCCGCACCTACCTGGATGCCCTGCGCGGGTCGCTCGAGGCGCGGATCGACGCCGTCGCCGAGCGGCAGGGGGACCGGACCGCCCGGGCGCGCGAGGACGCCGAGCGGCTGGTGCGCTCCCCGCGGCTCCTGGCGACGGTGCTCGCGGGCGACGGCGCGGACCTCCTCCAGACCGCGGCCGACGAGCTCCGCGGCATCATGGACGGCGCGGGCGAGGGGGCCGGCTTCGTCTTCGTGTCGGAGACGGCCGAGATCGCCCGCTCCGCCGGCCTCGACCCGGGCGCCGCGGACGCGGCGGTGGCCGCCGGCCTCTCCGCGGCACGCGCGGGCGACGCGTCGCGCGTGACGCACGCCGTCGCCGCGGGCATCCCCTACGAAATGCTGTCCGCGAGCATCGTCGACCCGGCGGAGGACGCGGTGGTGGGCGCGCTCACGGTGTGCACGCCGGTGCGCTTCCCGCCGCCCCTGGAGCTGGCGGACGGGACGCTCCTCGAGACGGGACTTGCCCTCGGGAACTCGCTCTTCGGGACGGCGCTCGCGGATGCGCCGCGCGCGGAGGTGGAGGCGGCCTTCGCCGGGGGCGACGCAGAGGCCACGGTGCGCGGCGGGGGCGCGCCCAGCATCGCCGTGCGGCGAGCGCTCGCGCAGGGCGACGCGTCGCTGGTGGTGGTGGCGGGCCTCGGGCCGATGCACGCGGCCGAGCGCGCCCTGGTGGCGAGCGGTGCGCTGGCGACCGCGGTCGCGCTGCTCGTGGGCGTGGGCTTCGCGTTCCTCCTCGGCCGCGGGCTCTCGCGGCCGGTGGCGGCGCTCGGTGCCGCCGCGGCCCGCGTCGAGTCCGGCGACTTCGCGGTCCGGGTCGCGGAGGGCGGGGGCGACGAGCTGTCGCGCCTCGGCCGCAGGTTCAACGCCATGGCCGAGGGGCTCGCGCAGCGCGAGAGGTACCGCCGCGTGCTCGACGCCGTCGCCGACCCGGACGTGGCGGCGGAGCTCATGGCCGGCAGGCTCGACCTCAGGGGCGCCGCGCAGCCGGTGGGCATCCTGTTCTGCGACATCCGCGGGTTCACGTCGCTCACGGAGGGCATGGACCCGCACGAGGTCATCCGGATGCTCAACGGGCACATGGCGCTCCTCACCGACGTCGCCTACGCGCACGGCGGCACCGTCGACAAGTTCGTCGGCGACCTCATCATGGTGACCTTCGGTGCCCCGCGCCCCCGCGGCGACGACGCGCTCCGCATGGCGCGCTGCGCCCGCGCCATGGTCGATGCCCGCGCCCGGGCCAACGCCGGCGCGGGGCGTCCCATCCTGGTCGGCATCGGCTGCGCCTACGGCACCGTGGTGGCCGGCTGCATGGGAAGCGAGCGGCGGCTCGACTACACGGTGCTCGGCGAGCGGGTGAACCTGGCCGCGCGCCTCTGCTCGAGCGCGCCCGCGATGCACGTCTACGTCGATTCCGCGACGCGTGATGCCGTCGGCGCGCGCGGCCGGGCGCAGCCGCTCCCGCCGATCGAGGCCAAGGGATTCTCGCGGACGGTCGAGGCGTTCGACCTGCTCGCCATGGAGGTGGACGCATGATCCTGCGACGAACGCGGTGCTTCCTGAACGTGGTCGCGGCGCTCTCCGTCCTTGCGGGGGCCGAGCGCGCGCGCGGCGGCGACCCTCTCGACGACCTGGCCGACGCGGTCCGCGAGGCCACGGTGTTCGAGACGCCGGACGGCGGCCTCCGCTTCGACCTGGACCTCTACCTCACGATGGACAACCTCGTGATGAGCCAGCCCCCGCCCGGGATCATCGTCGCGGACGGGAACTACCTGGCCAGCCCGCGCCTCAGCATGCTCGGGCAGGTCGACATCCACGACTGGATCACCTTGTTCGCGCTCGGCCGCGCCGACCGGGGCTTCGACCCGACCGACGGGTCCGCGCAGGCCCGGCCGGACGAGTACTACGTCCAGCTCGACCCGTTCGAGGGTCCGTTCCGATTCACCGCCGGCAAGTTCGGCACCAGCTTCGGCCAGTGGGCGCGCCGCTACTTCGAGTGGGACAACCCGATGACCACCGCGCCGCTCGCCTACGAGTGGATCACCACCGTCGGCGACGGCGTGAACGCGGCCACGGTCGCGCCGCCGGTGGCCGCGTTCCTCGCCCGCAAGGGCAAGGCCGCCGACCGCGGCAAGTGGGTCCCCGCGATCTGGGGGCCGAGCTACACCACCGGCTTCCGCTTCGACGGCTCCGCGGAGATCTTCGACTACGCGTTCGAGATCAAGAACAACGCCCTGAGCTCGCGTCCCTCGGAGTGGGATCTCTGGGACCACGGCCTCTACGGGCAGGGGCTCACCTACCAGGGCCGCTTCGGCGTCCGCCCGGTGACCGACTGGGCGCTCGGCGTCAGCGGCAGCACCGGCGCGTACCTCATCCCGGGCGCCAAGGGCGTGCCCGCGGGGACGAACTGGTACGACTACTCTCAGGACGCCGCCGGCTTCGACCTGTCGTGGGCGCACGGGCCGGTCGAGGTGTGGTCCGAGGTCACCTGGACCAGCTTCGAGATCCCCGGTCCCGTGGGCACGGTGTCGCTGGTCTCCTACTTCCTGGAGTCGAAGTGGAAGTTCGCGCCGGGCTGGTGGCTGTCGGGGCGATGGAACCAGCAGCTCTACGACGACATCCGGGATCCGGCCACCGGCCGGCAGGTGTCGTGGGACAACGACGTGTGGCGCATCGAGGCCTGCGTCGGCTGGCACATCGACCGGTCCGTCACGGTCAAGGCCCAGTACAGCTACGCGGACCAGGCGGGCCCCGTCGACCAGGGCCAGAACCTGTTCGACCTGCAGCTGATCTTCGGGTTCTGAGGGTCGGCCCTCAGCGCTTCGCCCGCGCGAACGCCAGCAGCCTCGCCTGCGTCCAGGCATTGATGCAGAGCCCCGTGCCGAGCCAGCCGCGCCGCGCGGTGGCGACGCCGAAGGGAAGCTGGTCGAAGTCACCGGCACCGTGCGCGTCGGTGTTGATGCTGACCGGGCAGCCGGCCTCCACGCACATCCGCACGTGCGAGTCGCGCAGGTCGAGCCGCATCGTGTTGGCATTCACCTCGAGCGCCACCTTGCGCGCGGCCGCCTCGCGCGCGAGGACGGCGACGTCCGGCGAGAGTCCCTCGCGGGCGTTGACGATCCGGCCGGTGGGGTGCCCGATCACGTGCACCAGCGGGTGGCGGACGGCCGCGAGCAGGCGCTCGGTGGCGGCGGCCGGCTCGGCACGCAGCGCGGCGTGCGGGCTGGCGACCACCCAGTCGAGCGCGGCCAGGGCGTCGTCGGGATAGTCGAGCGTCCCGTCGGCGAGGATGTCGACCTCGCTGCCGGCGAGCACCGCGATCCGGCCCGCGTAGTGCGCGGCCACCTCGCGGATGCGGGCGACGTGCTCCGCCAGCCGCTCGACCGACAGGCCGTTCGCCTGGGCCTGCGACCGGCTGTGGTCCGTGATGGCGATCGTGTGGAACCCGCGCCGCAGGGCCTCCTCTGCCATCGCCGCGATCCCGAGCGTGCCGTCGCTCGCCGTGGTGTGGCAGTGGAGCTCGGCGCGGATCGATGCCGCCTCGACGAGGTCCGCGGGCGGCGCGTGCTCGAGCTCGCCGTGGTCCTCGCGCAGCTCGGGCGGGATCCACGGCAGCCCGAGCGCCGCGTAGACCTCCTCCTCCGTGCGCGCCGCGATCGGCGTGGCACCGCGCTCCTGCGGCGCGCCATGCGCGCCCGGCTCCTCCCGGAACAGGCCGTACTCGTTGAGGCGCATGCCGGCGCGCTGGGCACGCTCGCGCAGCCGCACGTTGTGCTCCCTGCTCCCGGTGAAGTAGAGGAGCGCGGCCCCGAACTGCGCGTCCTCGACCGTGCGGAGGTCCACCTGCACGCCGTGCGACGTGCGGATGCTGGTCTTGGTGTCGCCGGCGGCGAGCACCTTGTCGATCCCGGGGGCGGACCGGAGCGCCTCGTGCAGGCGTGCGGGGGCGTTCGAGCTGGCGACGATGTCGATGTCGCCGATCGTCTCCTTGCCGCGGCGGAGGCTGCCCGCGTGCGAGATGCGAATGGCCGCTCCCGTGGCCTGCAGCGCGCGGACGAGCTCCGCGGCGATCGACGCGGCCTCGCCGAGGCGGATCCTGCCGCGCGTGGTGTCCAGGAAGGCCAGCGAGTCGGAGATGGCCTTCAGCGTCTTCGGGCCCATGCCGGGGAGGCCGGTCAGCGTGCCGTCCGCCAGTCGCCGGCGGAGGTCGTCGACGCCCTCGATGCCGCCCTCCCTCCACAGCGTGGCGACCCGCTTGGGGCCGAGTCCCGGGATGCGCAGGAGCCCGGGCACGCCCGCGGGGATGGAGGCGAGCAGCTCGTCGTGCTCGCGGACCCTGCCGGTGCGCGCGAACTCCTCGACCTTCGAGGCGCTTCCCTCGCCGATCCCCGGGATGGCGCGCAGGCGCGCCGGATCCGTGCGCGCCAGCGCCGCCAGGTCCTCCCCGGACTCCTCGAGGAGCCGCGCCACCTTCCGGTGCGCGTTCACGCGGAAGGCGTTCGCGCCGGTGAGGTCGAGGACATCGGCGATCTCGGAGAACAGGCGTGCGAGCTCGGCGTTGGCGCTCATGGCGTGCTCACGGGCCCGTGCGGGCCTGCGCCGCCGCGGCGCGCGCGAGGAGCGCGTCGCCGGGGGCGGGGTAGGGGCGGAACTTCTCCAGCGTGCCGCCGTCGTCGTCGGACAGGATGGCGCGGTGCGGGCCCAGCCGGCTGGCGGCGGGCGAGTCCACGATGGTGCTCGAGTCGTTGGCACTCATCTGGAAGAGCACCTTCCAGTTGAACTCGCGCAGCGCGGCACGGTCCACCGAGCGCTGCAGGTTGGCCACCGTGTCCACCCACGCGACCACGTGCATCCCGACCGACGGTCCCTCGCGCAGGAGGAGCGCGAGCACCCGGTCCGGCGACTTGGGGCCCGAGTCGTCGAAGGAGAAGTCGTTCTCGTTGCGCCGGAGCGAGCGGAAGCGGTGCAGCCCGTCGACGAAGAGGAAGTGCGGTGGCTCCGCCGCGCCGCCGGGCGCCAGGCGCCGCCCGAGCTCCTCGCCGAGCTCGAGGACGGCGGCATCGGCCTCCCGGGG
>JBILFU010000015.1:0-16328 GCA_044351405.1 Phycisphaerales bacterium | reverse complement strand
CACGCTCGGCGTGTCGACCCGTTTCGTCCGCTACCCGCGCGAGACGAGCCACGGCATGAGCCGTGCGGGCCCGCCGGACCTGCGCATCCACCGGCTGCGCGAGATCGTCGCGTGGTGGGCGCGGTGGCTCGGGAAGTGAGGGGCGGCCGCGCTCCCCCACTATGATCCCCGCGATGAGCGATCCGCGCCCCACGCCCGAGCAGGCCATGGACCACGTCCGGGCCATCCTCCGCTTCATCGGCGAGGATCCCGCGCGCGAGGGCCTCATCGACACGCCCAAGCGCGTCGTCAAGGCCATGCACGAGCACTTCTGGGGCTACGGCGCCGACCCGATGGAGCCGCTCGCGCGCACGTTCGGCGAGGTCGAGGGCTACGACGAGCTGGTCCTGCTCTCGAACATCCAGGTGCACAGCCACTGCGAGCACCACATGGTGCCGTTCGTCGGCGTGGCGCACGTCGGCTACATCCCCAACGGCCGCGTGGTCGGGCTGTCGAAGCTCGCGCGCGTCGTCGACATCCTCTCGAAGCGCCTGCAGGTCCAGGAGAAGCTCACCGCGCAGATCGCGGGCGCGATCCACCAGGCCCTGAAGCCGACCGCCGTCGGCGTCGTGGTCCAGGCACGGCACTTCTGCATGTGCTACCGCGGCGTGCAGCAGCCGAACGCGATCACGACGACGAGCAAGCTGTACGGCACGTTCCTCTCGAACGCGGCGGCGCGGGCGGAGTTCTTCCAGCTGATCGGGGCGGCCAAGCCGAACGAGGCAGTCTGACCCGCGCGCGGCGTGCGGCAGGCGGCTACACCCCGACCTCGCGCCCCTCCGCGCTCGAGCGGTAGACGGCGTCCAGCACCTGCTGCACCCGCCGGCCGGCCGCGGCGTCGGCATGGGGCGGCGTGCCGTGCTCGGCGAGCGCGCGGAACATCCGGTACTGCTCGTCCCACGCGTCGTGCTCGACGTTCCCCGACGCGAACTCCGGGACCAGGTCCGCCACGCGGCCGCCCGCCTCGGTGGCGATCGCGAACTGCCTGCCGAACACCGGGAAGAAGCACCCTCCCCGGTCGCCGAAGACGGTGATGCCGTTCGACATCTGCTTCTCGTCGACGTTCATCGCCCAGGTGACGTTGGCCTCGATCGTGAGCCCGCCCGCGCATCGGATGAGGGCCGTGGCGTGGTCCTCGACGTCGCACGTGCCGTCGAGCTTCGGCGGCCCGGCCCACATGTTGGTGTAGACGTAGTCCTTCATGCGGCGCCCGAAGTTCGCGTAGGTGGCGCCGCTGACGCGCTCGGGCTCCGGGCTGCCTGCGAGCCAGAGCGACAGGTCGATCACGTGCACGCCGAGGTCGATGAGCGGCCCGCCGCCCGACTTCGCCTTGGTCGTGAACCAGCCGCCGAGCCCGGGCACGCCGCGCCGCCGGTACAGGCTGCACTTCACGTGGTAGATGCGCCCGAACGCGCCCGACTCGACGTAGTGCTTCACGGCGCGGCTCGCCGGCGTGCTCCGCGACACGAAGCCCATCTGCAGGCGGCCCTTGGTCCGCCCGAGCGTCTCGACGATCCGGTCGCACTCGGCGACGCTCATCGCCATCGGCTTCTCGAGGAACACCGTCTTTCCGGCCTCGAGCGCGCGGCAGGCGACCTCCGCGTGGTCGACGTTCGGCACCGCGACCACCACCGAGTCGACGTCCCTCATCGCCAGGAGCTCGTCCACGGAGCCGCACACGCGTGCGCCCGGGTGCTTCTTGCCGAAGGCCGCGCCCTTCGCCGGGTTCACGTCCCAGCAGCCGGCGACCGGGATGCCCGCGCGCGCGGCCGTCTCCGCATGGACGTTCCCGATCGCGCCCGCGCCGATGATTCCCAGTGTCATTCCCATGTTCGGCGGAAGATATCCGCGCGCGGAAAATGGGGCCGGGCTACATTTGGGGCATGCCAAGGCCACGGACGGTCGTCGTCGGCGCCGGAATCGTCGGACTCGCGACCGCGTACTTCCTCTCTCGCGCCGGCCGCGACGTGATCGTCCTCGACCGCGAGGAGATCGGCGACGGCGCGAGCTGCGGCAACGCCGGCCTCCTCTCGATCGGCCACTACCCGCTGACCCGCCCGGGCGTGAGCTGGCGCGGGCTCAAGTGGATGTTCGACCGCGACGCGCCGCTCTTCATCCGGCCCCGCCCGGACGCGGACCTGATCTCCTGGCTCTGGACCTTCCACCGCCATTGCAACGCGGCGTGGCTCGAGGGCTGCATGCGCGAGCTCTGCGCGATGGGCTTCCCGACGCTCGCGCTCCTCGAGGAGATCATCGCCGCCGAGGGGATCGACTGCGACTACCGCCGAGACGGCTGGCTCGACGTCGTGATGGACCCCGCGAACCTGCCGCACGCCGAGCGCGAGGCGGCGACGCTCGTCCCGCACGGCTACTCGTACCGCATGCTCGCGGGCGACGAGCTGCGCGCCCGCAGCGCGTGCTTCGCGCCCGAGGTCGCGGGCGCCGCCTGGTACACGGACAGCGCGCACTGCCACCCGGGCGACTTCATGCTCGGCCTCGCGGCCGCGTGCGCCAGGCGCGGCGTCGAGATCCGCACCTCCGTCGAGGTCGCCGGCCTCGAGCGCGACCGCCACGGCCGGGCCGCGGGCGTCCACAGCGCGATCGGCGAGACCTTCGAGGGCTCGGACGTCGTGATCGCCGCCGGCGTCTGGAGCGGGAACCTCATGCAGGACATGGGGCTCGACATCCCGATGCAGGGCGCGCGCGGCTACCACCTTCAGCTCGAGGGCGTGCCGCAGCTGCCGTTCACGGGCTGCGTGCTGCACGAGACCTTCGTCGCGGTGACGCCGATGCGCGACCAGCTGCGCCTCGCCGGCACGCTCGAGATCCAGCCGCTCGGGCGGCCGTGGATGCGCAACCGCCTGGAGATGCTCACGCGCGGCGCGAAGCGCTACATCACGGGCATCGACCGCGGCCGCGCCGTCGCCGAGTGGGCCGGCTACCGCCCGTGCACCTCCGACGGCATGCCCGTGATCGGCGCCGTGCCGGGGACGCCCGGCCTCTACGTCGGCACCGGCCACGCGATGATGGGCATGACGCTCGGGCCCGTCACGGCCCGGGTGCTCGCCGACATGGTGCTCGGTGCGCCGCCGCCGCTCGCGCTGCCGCTCGCCGATCCCGCGCGCTACTCCTTGGGGGCCGCCGGTCCTCGCGGCGCGGCGGGCGTGCCGGAGCCGGCTGCCGGTGCGCCTGCCTGAGGCGCGGCGCCCGTCATCGCGGCCATCATCTCCTCCTGCATCCGGCGCGAGAACGCGGCGTTCGCCTCCTCGGCGGACTTCAGCGTCCCGGCGTCGATCTCCTTCGCGGTCGCCTCGGCCGCGGCACGGAACGCGCCGCGCATGGGGCCGCCCACCTGGTTCGCCATCATCGCGAGCTCGGTTCCCTGGCCCTCGCCGAGGCCGGGTACCCGGTCACCGTTCAGGAACCACTTGCCGTCCACCTTGACGAGGGGCGTCGGCTGGCCGACCGGCTTGCCCTCGCCGTCGAGCGACACCAGGAGCGCCGCGGCATCGCCCTCGGGGCGGACCTCGTAGCGGCCGTCCGCGCCCGGAACCGGCACCATCGCCCGCGTCGACTTGCCGAACCTGCGGACGGACGCGGTGACGACCGGCGCGGTGTCCTCGACGAGCGCGGCGCTCACGCGGAGCGCGGTCCGGCCGCCGTCGGTGCTGCAGTGCATCGCGCGCATCATGCGGAGCAGCCCGGAGGCGTCCTCGCCCGCCTTGGGGAGGAACGCCACCATCGCCTCGGGGCTCTCGAAGCCCTCCGGCGCGACAGCGGGAAAGACCCTCTCCGCCTCGGGCGAGAGCGGGATGGCCGGCATCGCGGCGCCGCGCCGCGGCCCGGAGCCGACTCCGCCGCGGTCCGCCGGCGCGCCCGAGCCCTTCGGCGCGGAATCGCCGGCCGGGGCCGCCCCGGCGGGCGTTGCTCCCGCGGGTGCGCCGTCGTCCGTCCGCATCGCGGTCTTCTTGGCGGGCGCGTCGCCCGACCGGTACTTCTCGAGCGTCTCCGACAGCTCCGACGCCATCTCGCCGGAGGCCTTCTCGACCGCCTTGCGCTGCGTCTCCACGGCCTTCGCCTTGTCGCCGGACTCCCACCAGGCGCGCGCGAGGGTGTCCAGGATGGCGGGGTCGTCGCCGCCGCTCGCCGCCACCGCGGCCTTCGCGGCCTCCAGCGCGAACGCGACGTCGCGCTGCTTCACCTTCGGGTTGTCGACGACGAACCAGGCCAGCGAGTTGAGCACCGACGGATCGTCCTTCGCGGCCGCCATGATCTGGCGCCCCAGGCGGTAGCCGTCCTCGGGCCGGCCGGCATCCGTCAGGAGGAGCTCGAACTTCTGCGTCTGCACCAGGACCTTGGCGCCCTCGTCCGCGGCGGCGATGTCCTCGTCGAGAATGCGGAAGATCGTGTCCCAGTCGCCGGCCTTGCGGGCCTTCGAGATCGCCTCCCGCCGCGCCATCTGCCTGCGGGCCTCGGCGGCCTCGCGCTCGAACTCCGCCTTGAACGCCGCGGCGTCCCAAGATCCGTCGAGCACCTGCGCGAGCGGGCCGTCCATCTCCATCGGGTGGCCGATCCACTGGACCTTCGCGTCCTTGACGAGGAACGCGCACGGGATGCCGCCGCGCGCCGCGGCCTTCATGTACTGCTCGTGGGTGGAGCGGTCGGGGTCGGTCGCCAGGTTGTAGCGGGCCTTCTTCTTCCACTCGTCCTTCTCGAGGAAGGCCGTGACCCGGTCGACCGGCTCGTCGCTCACGCCGACCACCACCACCTTGCCCGCGTACTTCTCGGCGACGTCGCTGATGTGCGGCATGGACATGCGGCACGGGCCGCACCAGGTCGCCCAGAACTCGATGACGTAGGTCTTGCCCGGCTCGAACCAGGCGGGCTCGGAGCCGCGCACGAACCTCTCGATCGCGGGAACCGGGGCGTCGCTCCCGATGGTCAGGGGTGTCCCGTCCTGCGCCGACGCCGGCAGGGCGAGGAGGACGGGAAGCGCGAGCGCCAGGCGCCGCAGGCCGAGGATTCCGGTGTCGATCATGCCCCGAACGATACCTCCGCGACCGCGCGCGAAACGAGGGGGAACGAGCCCGCCCCGGACGGCCCCGTATCCTTATTCCGCGCGGCTCCGGCGGCAGGCCGCCCGCGCACCCCATGAGCCACGGTTCCAGCGAATCCCGCCCCGCGCGCCCGATCGACGGCAAGGCCCTCGCCGACGCCGTCCGCGCGTCGCTGCGCGCGCGCGTCGCCGCCGCCGGCCGCCCCGTGCGCCTCGACGCGATCCTGGTCGGCGACGACCGCGCCGCGTCCATCTACGCGGAGAACCAGGGACGAACCTGCGCCGAGATCGGGATCGAGTACGTGCTGCACCGCCTGCCCGCGGGCTCGAGCTACGACGACATCGCGGGCCGCGTCCTCCTCCTGAACAGCGAGGACGCCGTCCGCGCGCTCATGCTGCACCTGCCGCTGCCCGCGGGCGTCGACGCGGAGCGCGTGCAGTCGCTCATCTCCCCGGAGAAGGACGTCGAGGGCGTCAATCCCGCCAACATCGGGAACGTCGTCTACGGCCGCCGCAGCCTGGTGCCGTGCACCGCGCTCGCGGTGCTCGAGATGGTCGAGTCGACGGGAATCGAGCTGCGCGGCAAGCGCTGCGCTGTGGTGGGGGCGAGCAACATCGTCGGCAAGCCGATCGCGGTCCTCCTGATGCGCGAGGAGGCCACCGTGCACTCCACCAACAAGTTCACCCCCGACCTGCCGGCGCTGGTCCGTTCCTGCGACGTCGTCGTCGCGGCCTGCGGCGTGCCGCGGCTCGTCAAGGCGGACTGGGTGAAGCCCGGCGCGGTGGTCGTCGACGTGGGCATCAACCGCATCGAGGGACCGGACGGCCGGAAGGTCACCGTGGGCGACGTGGACTTCGAAGCGGTCCGCGCGGTCGCCGGCTGGATCTCGCCCGTGCCGGGCGGCGTCGGCCCCATGACGGTTGCCATGCTGCTGCGCAACGTGGTCGAGGCCGCGCTGCGCTGAGGGCGGATCGGGGCCGAGGGCGGCTCAGGCCAGGAGCCGCGCCGCCTCCTCGTACTTGCGGCGCGTCTCCGCGACCACCTCGGCGGGGAGCGCGGGTCCGGGCGGCTCCTTCGCCCATCGGCCGGCTGCCGCCTCGGCGAGCAGCCAGTCGCGCAGGTACTGCTTGTCGAAGCTCGGCTGGTCGCGCCCGGGCGCGTACCCGTCCGCGGGCCAGTAGCGGCTGGAGTCGGGAGTCAGGACCTCGTCCACTAGCAGGAGCTCGCCGGTCGGGTCGCCGCCGGCGTCGAGCGCGAACCCGAACTCGAACTTGGTGTCCGCGAGGATCAGCCCGCGCGCGGCCGCGCGCTCCGCGGCGGCCGCGTAGATGCGCAGCGTCAGGTCGCGCAGGCGCCGCGCGAGGTCGCCGCCCACCGTGTCGCACATGCGCTCGAAGCCGATGTTCTCGTCGTGGCCCTCGGCGGCCTTGGTGGCCGGGGTGAAGACGGGCTCCGGCAGCCGCTCGCAGCGCCGCAGGCCCCGCGGGAGCGCGACGCCGCACGCCGTGCCGCGCTCCGCGTACTCCTGCCAGCCGCTGCCCGCGAGGTAGCCGCGCGCGACGCACTCCACCTGCACCACGCGCGCGGCGCGGCAGACCATGGAGCGCCCCTCGAGCATCGCGCGCTCCGCGCCGGACAGCCCCGGCACGGCCGACACGTCCGTCCCCAGGAGGTGGTCGGCGACGATCCCCAGCGACCGCAGGAAGCGGAACCAGCCGCAGCTCACCTGCGTGAGGAGCCGCCCCTTGCCCGGGATGGGCGTCGGCATGACCACGTCGAACGCGCTGATGCGGTCGGTCGCCACCACCAGGAGCCGCGGCGCCTCGCCGGGCGACTTCGGCACGTCGTACACGTCGCGGACCTTTCCCGAGCGCCGTCCCGGCAGCGGGAGCCTGGTCTCGAGGACCGTGTCGGCGGCGCGTGGTCCGGCGGCGGTGGTCATGGCCGGGAGCGTATCGCGGCGGCGGTCCGCGGAACCGCCGCCCGGGCCGTCTGGAACGGCCGCGCGGATACACTCGCCCGCGATGCTGCGGTTCACGGTGTTCGACGAGCAGGGCCCGGCGGCCGACTGGCCGCTCGTGAACGCGCACCTGCTCGGTGCCGACGATGCCGCCATCGCCGGGAAGGTCGTCTTCCGCGACGGCGCGGTGCTGTGCCGCGCATCGGGCACCTCGGGGGCGTGCGCCCTGTGCATGGAGGTCGATGCCGGCCGCGCGGGGACGCTGATGCTCCAGACCTGCCGGCTGCGCCAGCGCGAGGAGCCCTACCGGCTCTACGAGGAGCTCGCCCGACACCGGCTCAAGCTGTTCCTCGAGAAGAGCGAGCAGTGGGGGCTCCTCGACCCGGACCGCACCCCGGCCGCGTTCGAGCTCTTCGAGCGCGCCCGCTCGGCGTTCGTGGCGGGCATGCTGGAGACCGACTGCTTCCGGGCCGAGATGCACCACCGCGACTCCCTGGCGCTCGCCACGTTCGCCTCGGAGAGCCTGGTCTCCAGCCGGGTGGACCGCGCCCTCCGGGCCCGGTTCGGGCGCCAGGGCGCGGCGCGGGCCATGGGCGTGCGCGTGCCGCTCGAGAAGGCCCCCGAGCTCCTCGGCGCCGCGCTCCACAAGGAGTTCGACATCCTGGCGGTTCCGACGCCGTGGTCGGTCATCGAGCCGTCGCAGGGCCGGTTCGTCTGGGACCAGTGCGACCGCTGGATGGCCTGGGCGCGCAAGTCCGGCCGCCAGGTCGTCGCGGGGCCGCTCCTCGATGCGACGGCCTCGGGCGTGCCCGGCTGGGTGCGGCCCACGCTCGCCGACCCCGCCAAGCTCCGCGACCGCCTGCACGCCTTCGTGCGGGAGGTGGTGACGCGCTACGCGCCGCTCAACCCGGTGTGGAACATCGCCTCCGGCGTCCACCTCAACGAGGCCGCGCAGCTGACGCAGGAGGCCATGGTCGCGGTGACGCGCCAGGCCGCGGTCGCCGCGCGCCAGGTGCACCGGGAGGCCAAGCTCCTGGTCGAGGTCGGCGACCCGTTCGGCGACATCACGCCCGGCACCGAGGGCGCGATCAGCGCCATCCACTACCTGCGGATCCTGGTGACCGAGGGCGTCCCGATGGACTCCGTGTGCCTACCCGTGATCCTCGGCGACCCGACGCCCGGCCGGGGCTCGCGCGACCTGATGCAGGTGGCCGCGATGCTCGAGCGCTTCACGAGCCGCAAGGAGATGCCGCCGATCATCGTGAGCTGCTCGGCCCCGAGCGCCGCGCGCACGGACCCCGGATCCGGCAGCTGGCGCGAGCCCTGGAGCCCGAGGCTGCAGGGGACGTGGGCGCCGCTCGTGTTCCAGCTGGCCATGTCGAACCCGCGCATCCAGGCGGTGATCTGGGACCGCCTGCGGGACGATGCCGGCAGCGGGGTCCGCGACTCGGGCCTCTTCGCCTCGGACGGGTCGCCGAAGCCGGCCGCGGAGAAGCTCCTCCTCACGCGCCGGCGCCTGCGCACGGCCCTCGGGACGGCGGAGTGACCCGGGCGGGGACCCGCGGCCCGCGCGCGCTCGCGGCGCTCGCGCTCGGCGCGGCGTCGGCGGCGGCGCTGCTGCGGCACGCAGGGCAGGTGGGCGGACCGCCCGTGCCCGCGTGCCCCGTGGACGTGAATGCGGCGGGGGCCGCGGAGCTCTCCATCCTTCCCGGCGTCGGTCCGTCGCTCGCGCAGGCGATCGTGGAAGACCGGCGTGCGAACGGCCCGTTCGCCCGGCCCGAGGACCTCGACCGCGTCCGGGGGATCGGGCCCGCGACGCTCGCGCGCCTGCGCCCGCACGTGGCCGTGGGCGCCTCCGAGGGCGCCAGCGCCTACGCTGCCCGCTGATGCCCCACGCGGCCGCATCGCCCGCCGTCCTCGGCGGGCTGTTCGAGGACGGAGCGCTCGACCCCCTCGTCTCCAACGTCGAGGCGGGCGGGGCGTCGTCGTGCCGCGGGGCATCGGGAAGCAGCACCACGTTCGTGGCCGCCGCGCTCGCGCGCCGCACGGGTCGATGCGTCCTCCTCCTGACCGCGCACCTCGACGAGGCCGACGAGGCGGTCGCCGAGCTCGCCGGGCTCGCGGCCGCCGGGCTCTGCCCGGAGCCCGCGCTCCTCCCCGCGCTCGAGGCCGTGCCGGGCGAGGGCGGCTCCGCGCTCGACCTGCTCGCCGAGCGACTGGCCCTGGTGCGGCGGCTCGCGGAGGGCCGCGCGCCGGCGATCGTGGTCGCGCCGGTGCCGTCGGCCATGCAGCTCGTCCCCGGACCCGCGCTCCTGCCGCGGCTCCTGCGCACGGTGCGCGCCGGCGAGCGGTGCCCGCCGCGCGAGCTCGCCGAGTGGCTCGCGGACGCCGGCTACTCGCGCACCGAGGCGATCGAGAACCCGGGCGACTTCGCCGTGCGCGGCGGCGTGATGGACGTCTTCCCGCCGGGGGGCGCGCTCCCGGTGCGGCTCGACTTCTTCGGCGACGACGTCGAGCGCATCTTCGAGATCGACCTCGCCACGCAGGCGAGCGACCGGCGCGTCGGCGAGGCGACGCTCGTCGGCGCGAGCGCGGAGCTCCTCCTCGGCGACGAGGGCAAGATCCAGCTCGCGGAGCTCCTCCCGCGCGGCGCCGCGTGCGTCGTCGCCGAGCTCTCCGAGGTCCTCGAGCAGGGACGCGGCTACTGGGAGCGCGTGAGCGACGGGCAGTCGGTGCTCTCCGTGCAGGAGCTCTTCAAGGGCCTCGGCCGCCGCTGCCACGCGGTTGTCGACGTGAACGGGTTCAGCTCCGCGAACGCCTCCGACCGCGTGGTCCGGCTCCCGGTGGAGCCGCTGCCGGCGTTCGAGGAGGATGTCGCCAAGGCGTTCGCGGGGCTCGCGGAGGTCGCGGGCGAGGAGCGCGCCGTGCTCTGCTGCGACTCCGAGGGCGAGCTCGCGCGCGCGGGCGAGCTGCTGGCGCAGCACGCGCCGGCCGCGGCGGTCGAGCGCGTCCTGCTGCACGTCCACCGCGGGTTCCGGTGGCAGGGCGGGGCGCCGATCGCGATCGTGCCGCAGCACGAGGTGCTCAACCGCTTCGGCACGCGTCGGCGCGTGCAGCGGGTCGGCGGCGGCACCACGCGCGACGCGTTCCTCCAGTTCGGCCCGGGGGACCACGTCGTCCACCGCGACCACGGCATCGCGCGCTTCGCCGGCCTGCAGACGGTCAAGCCGAAGGACGGCGAGCAGGGGAGCGAGGAGGAGTTCCTCGCGCTCGAGTTCGCCGAGCGCGCGCGGCTCCTGGTGCCCGCGTCGAAGATCGACCTGGTGCAGCGCTACGTGGGGAGCGGGGCCGCGCGGCCGACGCTCTCCGCGCTCGGCGGCAAGCGGTGGAAGGCGCAGAAGGAGCGCGTGCAGGAGTCCGTGCGCGACCTGGCCGGCGAGATGCTCCGCATCCAGGCCGCGCGCGAGGGCACCGCGGGCATCCGCTTCCCGGACGACACGCCCTGGATGCGCGAGTTCGAGGCGGACTTCGCCTACTCCGAGACCGAGGACCAGCTCGCGGCGATCGCCGCCGTCAAGCGCGACATGCAGCGGCCCCGGCCGATGGACCGACTGGTGTGCGGCGACGTCGGCTTCGGCAAGACCGAGGTGGCGATCCGCGCGGCGTTCAAGGCCGTCGAGAGCGGCCGGCAGGCGGCGGTGCTGGTCCCGACCACGGTGCTCGCCGAGCAGCACGAGCGCACGTTCCGCGACCGCTTCCGCGCGTACCCGTTCCGCATCGAGAGCCTGTCGCGGTTCAAGACGGCGGGCGAGGGCAGGGCCATCCTCGAGGACCTCGCGGCCGGGCGCGTCGACGTGGTGATCGGCACGCACCGGCTCCTGAGCGAGGACGTGCGCTTCGCCGACCTCGGGCTCGTGGTGGTCGACGAGGAGCAGCGCTTCGGCGTCGAGCACAAGCAGCGGCTGCTTGCCTTCCGGCTGACGGCGGACGTGCTGACCCTGAGCGCGACGCCGATCCCGCGCACGCTCCACATGAGCCTGCTGGGCCTTCGCGACATCTCGAGCCTTACCACGCCGCCCCCCGACCGGCGCGCCATCGTCACCGAGGTGATCCCCTGGAACCCGAAGCGCATCCAGCAGGCGATCCGGCGCGAGCTCGCGCGCGAGGGCCAGGCGTTCTTCGTCCACAACCGCGTGCACGACATCGATGAGGTCGCCGCGCGCGTCAAGGAGCTGGTGCCCGAGGCGCGCGTCATCGTCGGCCACGGGCAGATGACGCCCGCGATGCTCGAGTCGGTGATGGTCGCCTTCATGCGCCGCGAGGCGGACGTCCTCGTGAGCACCACGATCATCGAGAGCGGGATCGACATCCCCACCGCGAACACGATGGTGATCCACGACGCGAACATCTACGGGCTGGCGGACCTGCACCAGCTGCGCGGGCGCGTCGGGCGCTCGCGGCACCGGGCGTACTGCTACCTCACGCTCCCCGAGGACCGCACCCTCACCGAGGACGCCATGAAGCGCCTGAAGGCGATCGAGGACTACTCGATGCTCGGCGCGGGCTTCCGGATCGCGATGCGCGACCTCGAGATCCGCGGCGCGGGAAACCTGCTGGGCAGCGAGCAGAGCGGGCACATCGCCGCGGTCGGCTACGAGATGTACTGCCAGCTCCTCGAGCAGGCCGTCGGCGACCTGCGCAGCGAGGAGCGCGTGGTCCCGAGCGACACCGTGCTCGACGTCGGCGTCTCGGCGAGCATCCCGCGCGCCTACGTGCCGAGCGACCTTCGCAGGATGGAGGCGTACCGTCGCATCGCGGGGGCGCGCGACCGGGCGCAGCTCGCCAAGGTGCGCACGGACCTCGAGAGCGCCTACGGGGCGCCGCCCGCGGGCGTGGAGACGCTGCTCGAGCTCGCGGAGGTGCGGCTCGCGGCGACGCTCCTCGGCGTACGCGCGGTGCTGCGGCGCGAGCAGGACCTGGTGCTGAAGGCGCTGGACGCGCCGGCGGTCGCCGCGCGGTTCAAGGGGATCCGCGGCACGGTGCGGGTGGTCGGCGAGGCGGACGAGCGCGGCCTGACGGACGTCTACGTGCGCCCCGCGGCGGGGACCGGCGACGGGCGTGCGGTCCTCTCGCTCCTGCGGCGGCGCCTCGTCGACGCGGCGCCGCCCGCCGTCGCCGGGGCCTGACCCGGTCGGGCAAGGGCAGCGCAAAAATGCCGCGACCGTGCACAGGCGTGTGGTGCACGGTCGCGCGTGGCTCGGGCGGGAACGCCCTGGCCCTGTGCAGTCCTCTCCCTGGGAACTGCTGTCTTCCGGCTGCGGCCACGTGGAGCGTGGTGTTTGGGAACGCCGCGTTGTTGCCGGAGACACCCTTGAAGGCGCGAACGGTGCCCGGAGCGGATCATCACCTTTCAACTTTTTCCGCGGCCCGGCCCAAACCCCTCCTGGGCGCTCCGGAAGCGGTTTCGCCGGGGCCTGAGCCGGGCGCGGGCGCTCGGCGGCTCCGGGCACTGCCTGAAAGGCCGCGGCCGCGCGCACGAGTCGTGCGCACGGCCGCGGTCGGGCGGGCGAGGCCCGCTGGTCCTTTCCCAAGGACCGATTCGTCGTGCAGGGCCGCCGAAAAGGGCTTTACGGCTCTGCCTGACGCCCTTGGAGGCGCAAGGCAGGCGCGCGGGGGATCATGCCTTGCCGACATTTCCTGCCTCGTGGGTCCGCATAAGGCGTGGTCGATCTTTGGGGAAAAACTTCCTGAAGCCGCAGATGCTTCATCGGGGAGGGGGATACTGCCTTCCGTGCCGAGGGCAGGTGCCCCGGCCGCATGGACGCACCCGCCGGCGCAGGCAGCGACGAATCGCGCGCCCGCCCCGACGCAGACGGCACGAAGGAGTCAGCTCATGGCGAATCTGAACAAGGTCATGCTCATCGGAAACCTCACCCGCGACCCGGAGCTCAAGTACACGCCCGGCAACCAGGCGGTGTGCGAGATCGGGATCGCGGTGAACCGCAAGTACCGCACCAAGGACAACGAGGAGCGCGAGGAGGTCACCTACGTCGACTGCGAGGCCTGGGGCAAGCAGGCCGAGGTGATCAAGCAGTACATGGCCAAGGGCCGGCCCATCTTCATCGAGGGCCGCCTCAAGCTCGACACGTGGGAGGACAAGGACGGCGGCAAGCGCTCGAAGATGCGCGTCGTCGTCGAGAACTTCCAGTTCCTCGGTTCGGGCGGAGGCGGCGGCGGCGGCGAGCGCTTCGTCAGCGACGAGGGCGGCGCCCCGGCCCGCGGCAACCGTGGCCGCGCTCCGGCCGCGGCCGGCGGCCGCGGCGGCACACCGCATCAGGACGTGGCCGAGGAAGACATCCCGTTCTGACGGGCGCTGCCCCCGGCCCGCCCCGGCGCCGGACGCGCGCGACTATCGGAACCCCTTGCAGCCCCGCGACTTTCGCGGCGGGAACCGCCCCCGGCGGCTTCCCGCCGCGACCGCTTTCTGCCATACTGCGCGACTCGCCTCGCGACCGGCCATGCGGCCGCCATCGCACACCAGCTGGGCCCCGAGGCAGCCCTAACTCTCCGCGGCATCGCCGCGAAAGGACAGCGTCATGGCGACGAAGAAGGTCGAGCTCCTGCTCAACCGCACCATCGAGAACCTGGGACTGGTCGGGGACGTCGTGAAGGTGAAGCCCGGATTCGCCCGCAACTACCTGCTGCCGCACGGGTTCGCCGAGGCACCCACTCCCGAGAAGATCGAGGCCCTCAAGGACCTGCGCGCCAAGGCGCAGGCCGAGCTGGCCAAGGTCCGCGCCGAGCGCGAGGCCCTCATCGGCCGCATGGAGGGCGTGGCGATCAAGCTCATCCGCAGCGTGAACGACGCCGGCATCCTGTACGGCGCGGTCACCCAGCGCGACATCTCCGACCAGCTGGTCGCCGACGGCTACCCGGTCGACATGCGTGCCGTGCGCCTGCAGAACCCGATCCGCCGCATCGGCCACTACGCCTGCGTCATCCAGCTCGACCGCGACCTGCGGACCGAGATCTCGATCGACGTCCTGCCCGACCGCACCCTCGAGATCCTCACCGCCGCGGCCGACGCCCCGGCGGAGGAGCCCGCCGAGGAGGCCTCGGAGGAGGCGCCTGCCCCCGCCCCGGCCGCCGAGGGCGACGACGGGAAGGGCAAGAAGGGCAAGAAGCCGAAGGCCTGACGAGGCCCGGCGCCGCGGCGGCCGCCGCCCCGGGTGCCCGCCCGCCGGGCGCCTGCCTCCCCCGGGCCGCTGGCGCCGGTGGGGGTCGGCGGAAATGTTCAGGAACCGTCCAGACCCACGCGCCGCCCCCCGGGGCGGCGCGTTATCTTTCCCGCCCGCGAGTCCCCGTCCGAACCGCTGCACCGATGTCCGCCCCAGCGCCGATGGAACTGACACGCAAGGAGCACGCGCCGCATGGCGGCGGCGCGCGCCCCGGTCCCGAGCCGCGGGCTGCCGCGGCAACGGACGAATCCGCAGTGCCGCCGCATTCGGCTCAGGACGAGCGAGGCGAAGCCCCGATGACGACCGCAGCAGTTTCCCGACGCGAGACGCTCCCCAGCACCCGCAAGTCCGTCACGCACAAGTTCTCGATCAACACCCACGAGGGCTACCTGACGATCGGCCTCTTCGAGGACGGCCGTCCGGGCGAGCTCTTCGTCAAGATGAGCAAGGAGGGGTCGACCCTCTCCGGCCTCATCCAGGGCTTCTGCCGGGCGTTCAGCCTTGCGCTGCAGCACGGGCTCCCCGCCGCCGAGGCCGCCGAGCGCTTCCGCGGCATGCGCTTCGAGCCGATGGGCGCGACCAGCAACACGGACATCCCGGAGGCCACCAGCATCCTCGACTACGTGGCGCGCTACATCCTGCTGCACTACGGCACGCGCACGGACGACGGGCCGGCGAAAATCACCCCGGGTTGATTTCCCCTCCCGCGCGCCGCGGCATGCGCCCGAGAGGGCCCGGTGCCGCTGCCCGGCTAGAGGCGCCGCCTGGCCGCCTCGATCCGCAGGCGCTCCGCCAGCTGCGCCCGACGCCCGATGCCGAGCTTGCGGTAGATCCGCTTGGTCAGCGTCGCCACCGTGTGGACGGAAACGCTCAGCTCCCGGGCCACCTCCTCGCGCGTCAGGCCGCGGACGAGCGCGAGCGCCACGTCCCACTCGCGCCTTGACAGTTCCGTCGCGATCGGTCGGCCGGGGCGCCGCGGCTGATCCGCCGCGGTGTCGGCGGGCGCATCGCCGGCCTGTCGCTCCAGGCGCGGAATCGGAAGGCACGGCTCGGGCAGCGCATCGAGCCGTATGGAGACGACGTGGCCGCACAGGTTGGGCAGCGGGTCGCGCGAGGCAACGCGCCGCTCGCCGAGCAGCTCGATGAGCCGCTGGAGTTCCGTCAGCCGGAGCCGGACCTCCGCAAGGTCGGCATCGCAGAGATGCACCGGGGCGACGAGCCGAAGCGCTGCCGCGCCGGACGCATGCCTGTCGGTCCCGGGGTGCTGCGTGTGCCGCGCGGAGGCGGCGAGTCGATCCACGGCGGCCTCGTGGGAGTGCTGCACCTCTCGGAAGCGCGCCTCGTCCGAGTCGTCCGCCACGCGCACGACGAGCCGTTCTCCCCTGGCTCGGTACGTGACCTGCGTGCGCCGCCCGCCGGCGCGCACGCGATCCGCCATGCCGTTGCTACAGAGGGAATCGAGCGCGCGCTGCACGAGCGCCGGCGGATGCCGGGACGCGGTGCAGAGGTCCCCGATGGAGAGGTTCCGCGCCGACCGACGCAGCAATTCCCACAGCCCAAGGGCGATCGAGTCCCGCAGGAGATCGGCGGCTTGGGAGTCCCGGATGTTGACATGAATGGCCCCCACGGTCCAAGGAAGTTAGGCGATCGGGGCGGAAACGTGCGGTGCCTTGCGCAGACCGGCAAAGGAGCAGCCGTCGGCCGCGGATATATGTCACTCATTCGAGTTACACACGGGACTCGCTGCCGGCAGGGGCACCCGGGAGGGCGAATTGTCGACCCTCGGTTGGGGCCATGCCGTTCGATTTGGTTCGCGATCACCCGACCTGGTGATCGGTCGCTGCCCGGAATCGCGTGTTGACGGTGGGTGGCATCGCGGGAGCGGGGCCGTTCGCCGACGGATTCGGCGGAGTCGGGGGCCTGCACCGGAGTGTCGGCCAGCAGTTTCGTTCGGGGCGTGGCCCCAGGAGATCTGAATGCGAAGCGCAGTTTCGACGATGGCGATTGGTGCCGTGGCCGCGGTGGCCGTGGCGG
>JBILFU010000162.1:0-4908 GCA_044351405.1 Phycisphaerales bacterium | reverse complement strand
GGCGTGCGCACCGCGCGGCTCCCCAGGGACCGCACGCTCCACGCGCCCGCCGCAAGCAGCGCCATCGCGCCCGCCGACGTGACCAGGCAGTAGCTGCGCACCGGATGGCCCATCCACTGCGAGCGCAGCCAGCCCGCGTCGCCGACGGCCGGCGCCGCGTACGTCGAGGGGAGCAGCAGGCTCTCCATGGCCAGGAACGGGTTGGCCGGCGTGAGGACCGTGGTCGACGACGCGGCCGCGCCCGGCGCGACCGGCTGCCGCACCGCGCCGTCGATGGCCCAGGTGACGAGCAGGTACACGACCACCACGCTGTAGAAGACGAACACGCTGCGCTTGCCCGCCGAGAGCGAGATGCTGAGGAACACCGCGACCGCCCCCACGGCGAGCGCCGTGCAGGCACTGATCGCGAAGCAGCCCCAGATGGCCGAGGGCGGCACGCCGCCGAAGAGCTGCGTCGCGATCATCAGGGGGAGCGCCGCCACCAGGAGCGCAAGCACGAAGAAGAGACGCCCCGCCAGGTTGCCGACGACGATCTGCACGCGGTTGAGCGGCGTGGTGAGGAGGATCTCCCAGGTGCGCTGGTTCGCCTCCTGCGCGATCGCGCCCGCCATGAAGAGCGGGGTGAGCACGCAGATGAGCGTGATCTGCACGAAGGAGAGCGCCGTGAAGGCCTGCGCGCCCCGCTGGGCCAGGTCGCGCATGGACGCGCTCTGGCCCACCATCCCCAGGAGGAGCGCCGCCATCAGCAGCGCCAGGAACCCCGAGCGGATCCAGAGGTGCCTCTCGCGCCGCGACCCGTTGGCCACGATGCGGAGGACGATCGGGTTGGTCGGCAGCAGGTCCGACGCCCAGCGGGCAAGCGGCATGGCGGGGATGCTAGGCCGTCCCGGGCCTGGCCCGGACCCGGCTCAGCCCCAACTTGCGAGCAGGATGCCGAGGTCCGCGCCGTTGACGGTGCCGTCGCCGTTCAGGTCCGCCGGTCCGGGCGAGCCCCAGCCGGCGAGCAGGATGCCGAGGTCCGCGCCGTTGACGGCGCCGTCGCCGTTCAGGTCCGCCGGGTCGGCGGGCGCGAGCGCCAGCGTGGCCGTGTCCATGTCGACCGGTGCGCTCTTGCCGAACTGCGCCCACAGCGAGTGGGCAAGCGCACCGGTGCCGTCGGTCGTGTTGGCGTCGCGCAGGAACTCGATGTACTCGCGGCTGGTGGTCTGGTAGTAGAGGGTCACGACCGCCTGCTCGGCGCCGGCGGGGATGGCGTACGAGGTGTCGTCCCAGTACTGGCCGTCCGCGTACGAGTAGTTCACGGGCCCGCAGCCGTCCGCGGCGAACGCGGCGTTGGTGAAGCCGCGCGGCGGGATGCGGTTGTCCTTGAACTTCTTGTTGGCGAGCGCCAGGTGGAAGTTCTCGCCCTCGGGCAGGCCCGTGGCCGCGGCGACCGCGGCATCGATGCCGTGCTTGGCCTCGTAGACCTTGGTGTCGGCCCCGAGGAGCGTCGCGCTGCCCAGGTTGTAGGCGCCGCGCTCCGCGACAAGGTTGCCCTGCGCGTCGAGGAATCGCACGTTGAGCCACATGCGCCGGCCCTCGGGGTAGCCGCTCGGGAGCTTGTGCCCGCTCTGGTTGATCACGCGCACCGTGATGTTGGCGCCCGACTGCGCGACCTCCATGTCGCTGGCATCGCGCAGCATCTGGATGTTCCGCGCCTTGGCCGCCTGCACGCGGTCGGGCGTCAGGCCCAGGCCCTCGGCGTCGAATCCCGCCTGGTCGGCGATGGCGTCGATCACCCACGTGTTGCTGCCGGCAAACGAGTGCGCGGGCATGTTCTGACGCGTGAACCACGGATCGCCGGTGTCCCAGAAGACGCACCCGCCGCCGACCTGGTCGGGCATGTGGCAGTCCTGGCAGCTCTTCATGGGTCCGGTGAGCGCGCCGCCGAAGCGGCCGTCGGCGAAGGTGACGCCGGTGGTGGCGAAGGTGCTGTTCTTCCACTCGCTGTAGGTGCGCTGCTCCGGGAACATGTCCGAGGGCAGCTGCGTCGGGTGGGGCGTGTTCAGGGTGTTCAGCTGGTACTGGCCCGCCTGGTTCCTGGTGAAGACCGGGTTGGAGACGTCGTGGCAGGTGCCGCAGAACTCGCTCTTGGAGTGGAACGGGCTGGTGATCAGCCAGACGCGCTCGCCGCCGAGCGACTGGCCGTGGAAGTTGACCGGGATGTCGCTGAACGGCCCGCGGCGCACGTCCTTGGGGTCGATCACGAAGCGAGCGTTTCCGTGGCCCTGCGGAAGGAGGCCCGCGGCCGCGAGCGGACCGATCACCTCCGGGTCCGGCGTCGGGTCCTGGCCCGGCTCGGAGTAGCCGATGGCGCTGTCGGGCCCGAGCTCCGGGTTGACCGCGCGGTGGCAGAAGTGGCAGTTGATGCCGTCGAAGTCCTCGTAGTAGAAGTCCTGGAGCGTGCCGCTCGAGCTTCGGCCGCCGAGCCAGGCGCCGGGCGCGTGGCAGCGGATGCAGAACTCGCCCGAGCCGTGCGCGTCCTGGTTGGCGATCGCGAGCGTCGCGTGCCAGATCGGGTCACGCGCGCTCTGTCCCATCATGCTGGCCACCCAGGTGTCGAAGGGCGCGAACGTGGGGCTGTAGTCGGAGTGGCAGAACGTGCAGTTCTGGCTCGGGATGATCGCCGCGAGCGTGTCGCCGGTCGGATCGGGCTGCGTGCCGGGCTGGAAGAAGTCCTGCGCGGTGGTCGGCAGCTGCAC
This sequence comes from Phycisphaerales bacterium, assembly GCA_044351405.1. Lineage (GTDB taxonomy): Bacteria > Planctomycetota > Phycisphaerae > Phycisphaerales > SM1A02 > UBA966. The sequence goes on along the minus strand of JBILFU010000162.1, from coordinate 2,167 downwards.
CTGCGCGCCCGCGGTGCCGCCGTCGCGGAACGCGGCCATGGCCGCGGCGGAGGTCGCCACGACGACGGAGGCCACCAGGACGGATCGGAGGCCGAAGGGGGCGGCGGTGCGCATCGAGGGCAGGTCTTCCTGTGGGGGCTGGTCTCTCGGTCCAAACGCGAACGCCCGGCCCGCACGGGCACCGGTCGTACGACAATAGTGGGCGGGATGATCGCGGGAGTCAAGTCTCCGGCGATCGCGAGACGCGGCTTCGTTTGCGGCTGCCGGGCTTTCCTGGCGGAGAAGTCCGGTAATCGGCTCAGGACTTGGGCTTGCCGGTTCGTCGACTGTTGAGAATCCCGGCCGTCTGCCGGATCGACTCGTATGCGCGCTGGGCATCGTCGCCGGAGTAACCCGCGGGCGCCGCTTCCGGCATTGCGGCAAGCTTCGAGACCGACCCGCCGATTGCATCGAGGAACTTCTTCTGCGTCGCGGCCGGTAGGTCGGGCAGGTCGTCCCGCACGGCCAGCAGCGCGCGCTGGAGCGCGAAGCCGAGGTCGCTCTTGCCGGGCTCGAACGCGCGCGCCGCGAGCGAGTTCACGGCGGTTGCCAGAAAGCCTGCGATGTCGTCGGTCTGACCGGGGTTCAGGCCCTTGGTGCGGATCGCCTCCACGATGGCGGAGATGCCGTGGCTCGCGGCGATCCAGTGGCCCTCGGTGGCCGCGAAGCCCGACACGCGCTTGGCCAGGCTGACCGCGAGGGCGCCCGGCAGCGGCGCGGCCTGCACCGCGCGGCGGAGCTGCTCCGACGCCGCCACCCGCAGCGCGGGATCCGGCTGCAGCGCGGGGTCCGCGCGGTCCTCGAGGAATGCCACGGTGTCGGCGCACGGTGCGCTCCGCGCCACGATGAACACGTTGGTCGCGCGGAGCAGGTCGTTCGCCGCGGCGAACTTGCCGAACTGCCGGACGAACTCCTCGCCGAACTCGCGCCGGAACGGGTCCTTCGACTTGGGGTCCTTGAGGATGCGGCAGAGGTCGTTGCGGATGTCGACCACGCCCGCCGGGTCCGCGGAGCCGAACTTCTCCGCCTGCGCCGTGACGTAGGCCGCCACCTGCTGGCGCTGCGCGTCGGTGAGCGCGTCCTGCGCGGACCGGATCGCCGGGTCGATGGACTGCGCGCGGGCCTGGCTCAGGCAGGCGAACGCGACGACGAGGGCGATGGCTGCGGTCGGGGTCTTCATTCGGATCCGGGCCTTCGGGGACAGTCCGGGAACGGTACTGCCGTTCGCAAAGCACCGTCAATCGGAGGGTTTCGGCCCGTCGGTGCCGGGGGTTGCACCGGGCTCCGGGTTGGAGCGGAGGGACTCGAGCACGCGGGCCGTCAGGCGGCGCTCATATTGGACGTCCCGGCCCGTCGGCGTCCACTCCGTGGGCGCACGGGTGGACGGGTCCCTGGGGTCCGGGGCCGCGAGCGGATCGACGCTGTACGTCGAGGAACGCAGGCTCCACGTGCCGAACCGCTGGTTGGGGCGGAACTGGCGGTCCACCATCACCCAGGTCCGCATCTGCACGGGCCCCTTCCACGACTCCAGGTCGAAGCGCCGCTCCGCGCGGTCGCTGCCCGGGAGCGCGGGGCCCGCGATGGTCGTGGACGGATCGCCGATCGCCGCGTCGAAGGGCTCCGGCACGAACTCGAACCGCGCCCGCCGGCGCTCGAAGTTCACGGTGTGCGACATGGTGTCCGCAAGCCCCGCGTTGTCGGTGCGCCAGGGCTCGAGGAAGGACCCCGCCGCGCGGGAGTCCGTCTCGATGATCCCGAGGGAACGGTCGACCACCACGGGCTCCAGTCCGTCGCGGCTGGCGGCGTCCAGCGCCGCCTCGAACGCGCGTTCGTAGTCCTCGCGCCGGAGGTCGACCACGGAGGGCACCGGCGCGTCGGGGGCGCATGCCGCAGCCGCGCCGGCAGCCGCGGCGCAGCAGAGGGTTCGGGCCGTTCGCCGGATGCCTGGCACGGGGCGGAGTCTACGGATTCGCCCGCGGCGGCGACCGCGGCCGATCTATAACGAAGCAATGCGGCTCGCGATCCCAGCCCTGCTCCTTGCCGCGGCGCTCGCGCTCGCCGCCTCGCTCGGCCGCGCCGGCCCGCGGGCGGAGTTCACGCTCATCCAGTCGGACGACGCGTTCACGCT
>JBILFU010000209.1:0-3955 GCA_044351405.1 Phycisphaerales bacterium | reverse complement strand
GTCTTCACGGAGAGGTTCGCGACCCAGGTCGGCAGCGCGTCGCCGCCCCAGATGCCAACCACCGCGCAGCTTGCGAGGAGGAGGAGCGGGATCGCGATTCGGGTGGCCGTTCCGTGCATGGGGCGGTTCAGCGGGCGTCGATGGCGGCGCGCACGAGGTCCGCGTTCTCGCTGTCGATGCAGACGCCCACGACGACGCCGTCCTGGACCGTCAGGAGTACGGGCGTGCTGAAGACGTAGGTGATCCCCTTGGGGAACGCGGCCTGCGCGCACTCCGAGCACGGGTTCTCGAGCGGCTCGCCGGTTGCGTCGGGCACGGCGATCGAGACGGTGGGCGTCTGCAGCGGTCCTCCGAAGTACTTGAGGAGGAGCTCGTGGCAGTGCTCGCAGTCCTCGCGCATCAGGACCACGTGTCGGCGGCCCGTGTTGAGGTCGAGGGGGAGCGGCCGCGGCACGAGGAGCATGAGTTCCTGTGCATCGAGGCGCTGCCCCTTCCATGCCTCGAACTCCGGTGCGTACCAGGGCTTCGCGGCGGCGGGTGCGGGCGGCCAGGCGTCGGTCGCGGGCGCGGCGGGTGCCGGTGCCGCGGGCGCATCGGCCGCGGTCGCCGGCTCCGGCGGAAGGACCACTGCCGCGCGCTGCGGCACGGCGAAGGCAACGGTGGCGCCGACGACCGCCGGCACCGGCAGGACGGCGAGCAACCGCCCGCGGAGTTCGCGCGCGTCCAGCCTGCGGCCGCGGGGCGCGAGCGTGATCAGGCCGACGAGCATGGCAAGGTCGATGCCGAGCATCCAGCCCGGCGAGGGTCCGCTTGCCCCGAAGCAGCCGCAGCTTGCCGCACCCGAGAGGATGAGCACGCCGAGGATGGTGCAGAAGAGCGTGAGCATCAGCGCACCGATCGCGCGGGCCGCCTGCACGGGCGCCACCAGCATCAGGATCGCCGCGGCGATCTCCGCCGCGATCATGCCGCGCATCGCGGGATCGAGGTAGGTCTCCTTGGGGATGCCGAGCATCCCCGTGAACAGGAAGTCGGTGACGTCGGTCACCGGCTTCGGCAGCAGCTGGGGGTTGCGCTCCCAGAGCTTGAAGCCGGCTCCTGCCAGGATCCAGCCCGGGACGACGACGCGGCAGAGAAGGGTTCCCGGAAGCCCGCCGCGCGGGGCGCCGGCGGGGTCGTGGGGCGTGGTCGGGGTGCTCGTCATGGGGAATCCGCGGGAATGGTAGTGCTGGTTGGGCGCGGCCCGGCGCATGAGCCGAATCCGCGCGTCGCCGCCCGCCGAAGCACCGTCCGTGGTGGCCCGCCCCGAGGATCCCGCCCGGATGCGCCATTGGTGGGCGGTCCTCCCGGACCAGCTTGACCTTTGCCATTGGCGCCAGGTGGCCTCCGCGGCGCGCTCGCGCGGCGAGCCGCTGCCGGGCGTGGTGCTCGTCGAGTCCGGCGAATGGCTGCGGAGGCGTCCGTACCACCGCCAGCGGGTCGCCATCATCCTCCTCAACCTGCGGGCCTTCGCGGCCGAGCTCCGGGGGGAGGGATTCGACGTCGACGAGCGCCGGACCGCCGGCACCATGGTGGACGCCCTGCGCGAGGCCGCTGTGCTCCGCGGACCGATGCTCGCCCACGAGCCGGCCGAGCGCGAGGTACGTGCGGAGCTCCGTCCGCTGGTCGAGGGCGGTGCCCTGCGCTTCGTGCCCAACCCGCACTGGGTCACCACCGACTCCGACTTCCGGGCCGCCGCATCCGGCCGCGGATGGAAGATGGATTCCTTCTACCGGGCCGTCCGGGCGCGCACCGGCATCCTGATGAAGGCGGGCGCGCCCGTCGGCGGCAAGCTCAGCTTCGACCACGACAACCGTGAGCGCTGGGACGGCATCCCCGCCGCCCCGGACGTGCCGCGGTTCGCGGAGACCCCCCTGCGCCGCGAGGTGGAGCGGGAGGTCGAGGAACGGTTCGCGCGCCACCCCGGCAGGCTCGACGTGCAGGCGCTGCCCGCGACGCACGAGGACACCGAGCGGCTGTGGGAGTGGGGCACGACGCGCTGCCTTCCGCACTTCGGTCCCTACGAGGACGCGATGAGCGAGCGCAGCCGCGGCCTGTTCCACACGCGCATCTCGCCCGTCCTGAACCTGGGGCGCATCCGCCCGCAGCGGCTCGTCGACGACGTGCTCGCCTCCGGCGCGCCGCTCCAGAGCGTCGAGGGATTCGTGCGCCAGGTGATCGGCTGGCGCGAGTACGTCCGCCACGTCCACGGCGCGACCGACGGCTTCCGCATGCTCGACGGCCGTCCCGCCGAGGTGCGGCCCGCGCCGGGCGACGGCGGATACGCGCGCTGGGCGGGCGAACGGTGGCAGCCAGCCGGGCCCGCGCCCGCGGGCGTCGACGGCGGCGCGGCGCCCTCGCACCTGGGCGGCGAGCGCACCCCGCTGCCGCCTGCGTTCTGGGGGACCGCCTCCGGGATGCGCTGCCTGGATGCGGTGGTGGAGTCCGTCTGGGACGAGGCATGGAGCCATCACATCACGCGCCTGATGGTGCTCGGCAACCTGGCGACGCTCCTCGACGTCGACGCGCGCGAGCTCGGCGACTGGTTCTGGGTGGCCTACATGGACGCGTGGGACTGGGTGGTCGAGCCGAACGTGCTCGGGATGGCCACCTACTCCGCGGGCGGCGCCATGACCACCAAGCCCTACGTGGCGGGCAGCGCGTACCTCGAGAAGATGGGGGACTTCTGCGGTGCCTGCGCGTTCAGCCCGGGATCCACGTGCCCCATCACGCGGCTCTACTGGGCGTTCCTGGCACGGAACGAGCCGGTGCTCAAGGGCAATCCCCGGATGAAGCTCGTCATGGGCTCGTTCCGCCGCCGAAGCGAGGCGGAGCGCGGCCGCGATGCCGCGGCGTTCGTCCATGTCCGGGACATGCTGGTGAACGGCAAGGCCATTTCCCCGGATTCCGTCGCGGCCGCGCTGGCCGCCGCGGACCCGCGCGCCGCCGGGTAGACCATGCCTGGCAGGGAACACCGATGAGCGTCTTCGTCCGATCGAGCCACATGCCCGCGCCCGCGAGGGAACTCGCCGACTGGCACTTCCGTGCGGGGGCGATCGACCGCTTGATCCCCCCGTGGGAGGACGTCGAGATCCTCGAGCGACCGGGCGCCATGGCGGACGGCGCGGTGGCGCGCTTCCGCATGCGCAAGTTCGGCGTGGGCGTCGAGTGGGTGGCGCGCCACCACGACGTGCAGCCGGGACGGTCCTTCAGCGACACGCAGGAGCGCGGGCCCTTCGCGCGCTGGGTGCACCGGCACTCGTTCCTGCCGGACGGCGACGCGGCGAGCATGCTCGAGGACCGGGTCGACTACGACCTGCCCGGCGGCTTCCTCGGCCGGGCCCTCGGCGGCGGCAAGGTGGAGGGCGACCTGGCGCGGATGTTCGCGTGGCGCCATGCGCGCACGCGGCACGACCTCGGGCACCACGCGGCGTTCCCCGGCGAGCGGCTGCGCGTCGCGGTCAGCGGCGGCAACGGACTGGTGGGCGGCGCGCTCGTGCCGTTCCTCACGACCGGCGGCCATGACGTGCGGCGGATCGTGCGCGGGACCCCCAGCAGCGCGCGCGGCGACGTGGCGTGGGACACGCGCACGGACGCGTTCGACGCCGCGGCGCTCGAGGGTCTCGATGCGGTGGTGCACCTCGCGGGTGCCGGGATCGCCGACCGGCGCTGGACCGCGGCACGCAAGGCGGAGATCGTCCGCAGCCGCGTCGAGCCGACGCGGTCGCTCTGCCGCACGCTGGCCGGGCTTCGCTCGAAGCCGCGCGTCCTGGTGTGCGCGAGCGCGATCGGTTGGTACGGCGACCGCCCGGGCCCCGCGTGCGTCGACGAGACCAGCGCGCGCGGCGACGGGTTCCTGGCCGAGACCTGCGAGGCGTGGGAGCGCGCCACCGACGCCGCCCGCGATGCCGGGATCCGC
>JBILFU010000161.1:0-4987 GCA_044351405.1 Phycisphaerales bacterium | reverse complement strand
GAGACGCCCACCATGCAGCGCGTCCAGCGCGCGATCAAGCTCTGCGCTCCGGGCGCCGAGTGCCCGATCGAGCTCTTCCGCGACGGCGAGGCGGTCACCGTGACGGCCACGCTCGACGACGCCTCCGTACAGATGGCCGCCTCCGTGCCGGGCGGACCGCGCCCCGGCGCCGTGCGCCAGGCGCCGTCCGCGGTCGGCATCGCGTCGCTCGGGGCGGAGGTCGAGGCGATCACGCCGGAGTTCGCGAAGGAGCGCGGCATCACCGATCTCGCGGGAGTCGTGGTGGCGCGCGTCACGGACGGAAGCCCCGCCGCCCGCGCCGGCCTGCGCGAGGGAGACATCGTCCGCCAGGTGGCCGGCAAGCGCGTGACCGACGCGGCCAGCTGGGAGTCGAACATGCGCTCCGCCATGGGTCCGGGTCGAAGCGTCCGGATCCTGGCGGAGCGCGAGGGGAACGCACGCTTCTTCCTGCTGCGCACCTGAGGCGCGCGCCCATCGGCACGCTCGACACCCCCACACTGCCCGGCCCGATCCGCTCCTGGACGGGCCGGGTTTCCTGCGTGCGAACCTAGGATGGCCCCTCCGTGGAACGCGCCGCGCCCACCCTCGATGTGCCGCTCTCCGTGCCGTTCAGGCACCGGGTGCTGTTCACGCGCGACGCGTTCGCGGCAGGCAACGCCACGCTGCGTTCGGCCATGACCGACGGGGGGCCTCCCGGGCGGGCCGTCGCGTTCGTGGACCAAGGCGTGCTGCAGGCGCGCGCCGGCCTGCCGGACGCCATGCGCGCGCACTTCGCGCGGCCCGGCATGCCCGACCTCCGCGCCGTCGAGCCGGTCCCGGGCGGCGAGGCCTGCAAGCGCGGCATGGAGGTTCCCGACCGCGTGATCGAGGCCGTGCACCGCCACGGGATCGACCGGCAGTCGTTCGTGGTCGCCGTCGGCGGCGGCGCGGTGCTCGACGCCGTCGGCCTGGGTGCCGCGCTCGCGCACCGCGGCGTGAGGCTCGTGCGGATGCCAACCACCGTGCTCTCGCAGGACGACGCGGGCATGGCCGTGAAGTGCGGCATCAACCGCTTCGGCAAGAAGAACTTCGTCGGCGCGTTCGCGGTGCCGCACGCGGTCGTGTGCGACTCGGAGTTCCTTGCGTCGACCCCCGAATGGTCGTGGTGCGGCGGCTTCAGCGAGGCGGTGAAGATCGCGCTCCTGCGCGATGGCGACCTCTTCGCGCGCATCGAGCGCGACGCGGCGGCGATCCGCGCGCGCGACCTGGCCGCGGCGCTCCCGGTGATCGAGCGGAGCGCGGAACTCCACTGGCGGCACATCGCGCTCGGCGGCGACCCGTTCGAGGTGCGCAGCGCGCGCCCGCTCGACTACGGCCACTGGCTGGCGCATCGGCTGGAGGGGCTCACCGACGGCGCGCTGCCGCACGGCCAGGCGGTCGCGATCGGCGTCGCGGTGGACACGGCGTACTCGGCGTGCGCGGGGCTGATGGCGGAGGCGGAGGCTCGGCGCGTGTTCGCGCTGCTGCGCGCGCTCGGTCTCCCGACCTCGCACGGACTGCTGGAGGACCGCGGCGCGCTCCTCGGCGGCCTCGACGAGTTCCGCGAGCACCTCGGCGGGCGCCTGACCATCACGCTCCTGCGGGGGATCGGCGCGCCGGTCGACGTGCACGAGCTCGACCGCGGCACCCTGTCCGCGGCCATCGCCACGGCAGGCCGCTGACCGCGCTCATGCCGGGCCGACCCGCGTGTCGATCTAGACTCCGGCCATGAGCGACGCGAACGCGAAGCCCGCAGGAACGCCGCTGAGCCGCGCGCAGGCGGTCGACCTCTACTTCATGGAGCACCGGGCGCGCCTCCTCGACATCGCGGCGTTCCTCGACCGGCTGGACCGCGCCGGCCCGGGCGAGGACGACTTCCGCATGCAGGCCTTCCGCCGTGCGCTCGCCCTGCTGCAGGACGGCCGGCCGGAGCGCGCGCGGCGCGTGCTCGAGCTCCTGAGCGACCCGAGCGCCGAACCGGTCGCGAGGGCCGGCATGAAGGGCGCCACCGGCGCGCACGACCCCGCCGCCGCGCCGAAGGGCGGCGCATGAGCTACATCGACCCGCACGTGCACATGGTGAGCCGCACCACGGACGACTACGTGCGCATGGCGCGCGCCGGCTGCTGCGCGATCACCGAGCCCGCGTTCTGGGCCGGCTACGACCGCTCGAGCCCGCAGGGCTTCTTCGACTACTTCCGCCAGCTAACGGACTCCGAGCCGCGCCGTGCGGCGCAGTACGGCATCCGCCACCACGCGTGGCTCTGCATCAACCCGAAGGAGGCGGAGGATCCCGTCTTCGCCCGCGAGGTGATCGGGCTGATCCCCGGATTCCTCGATCGCCCGAACGTGCTCGGGATCGGCGAGGTGGGGCTCAACAAGAACAGCCGCAACGAGCTCGAGATCCTCGAGGCGCACCTGCAGCTGGCGAGCGACCGCGGGCTCCTCGTCCTGGTGCACACGCCGCACCTCGAGGACAAGCTGAAGGGCACGCGCCTCATCATGGACGCGATCGCGCGCTTCCCGGGGCTCGATCCGGGCCGCGTGCTGATCGACCACGTGGAGGAGCACACCGCGCGGATCGTGCTCGACCGCGGCTTCTGGTGCGGGATGACGCTCTACCCGGACACGAAGTGCACGCCGCAGCGCGCGGTCGACATCATCGAGTGCTACGGCAGCGAGCGCATCTGGATGAACTCCGCCGGCGACTGGGGCCACAGCGACCCGCTCGCCGTGCCGAAGGCACAGATGGAGATGCGCCGCCGCGGGCACCTGGAGGAGCTCGTGCGCAAGGTGACCTTCGGCAACCCGGAGCGCTTCCTCTCGCAGTCCGGGCGCTTCAGCGCGGCGCCGCTGCGGCCCACCGCGCCGGACGTGGCGCGCTGAGTCCATGGAACGCAAGGCGATGCCCTCGCACCACTCGCACGACGGCACGCAGCCGCGCCGCTGGCTGGTGCTCGCGGCGATGACCGGCAGCCTGGCGATGATCTTCGTGGACATGACCGTGGTGGGCGTGGCGCTGCCGCGGGTGGGCGCCGCGCTCGGGATGGACGCGGTCAGCCAGAACTGGATCGTGACGAGCTACCTGCTCGCGCTCGCGTCGCTCATGGCGCTCGGCGGCCGGGTGGGCGACCTGGTCGGGAAGGTGCCGGCGTTCGTCGCGGGCGTCGCCCTCTTCGCCGCGGCGAGCGTCGTGTGCGCGGCGTCCGCGGGACCGGTGCAGATGATCGCGGGGCGCGTGCTGCAGGGCGTCGGCGCGTGCCTCATGCAGCCGGCCTCGGGCGCGCTGGTGATCGGCGCGTTCGCGCCCGGCGAGCGAGGCAAGGCGATGGCCGCGTACATCACCATCCCGCTCCTCTTCATGGCGCTCGGGCCGGTGCTCGGCGGCCTGATCGTGGAGCGGGCGGGCTGGCCCTGGGTGTTCTGGGTGAACGTGCCGATCGCGGCCATGGCCATCGCGCTGACGCTCGCGGCGCGCCCGCGCGACGCGCGCAGCCCCGACCGTGCCATCGACTGGCCGGGCGGCGCCATGCTCCTCCTGGGATTGCCCGCGTTCGTCTACGGCATCCAGCAGCTGGGCGTGCCGCGGCTCGTTGAGGAGGGCGCCGCTCCCGTGGATCCCGCGGCCGCGGCGGCGATCGCGGCCGGCGCGGCGCTGCTCGCGGCCTTCGTGCGGCGCCAGCTCCGGCATCCGCGTCCGCTCCTGCGCCTGCGGCTCTTCGCCGACCGCGCGCTCGCCGCCGACGCCATCACCATCGCCTGCATGCAGTTCGCGATGACGGGGCTGATCATCGCGGGGTCGGTGTACGCGCAGGACGTGCTGGGCTACGGTCCCGTCGCCGCGGGCGCGTCGCTCCTGCCGCTTCTCGCGCCGACGATCCTGGTGGCGCACCTCGCGGGCCGCTGGTACGACCGCGCCGGCCCGCGCGCGCCGGCGTCCTGGGGAACGGCGCTCGCCTCGGCGGGCATGCTGCTGCAGGCCGGCGGCGCATGGACGGCGAGCTACCCGGTGATGGCCGGGGGAATGTTCGTCCTGGGGCTCGGCATCGCCTTCACCATGAGCCCGACCAACACCGACGCGCTCGGCCGCGTGCCGCACCACGAGCGCGGGCAGGTCTCCGGCCTGGTGCAGACGATGCGCCAGGTGGGCGGCAGCGTGGGCGTCGCGGCGGTCGCCGCGACCGTGTCCGCGTGCCTGGGTGCGTCCGGCGCGCGCGACGCAGGCAGCTCCCCCGAGGCCGCCCGCCAGGCCCTCGCGCACTCGTACGCCGTGGGCTACGCGGTGGCGTCGCTCGGCACCATCGGCGCGTTCGTCGCCGTCCGGCGCTGGATGGCGCCCGGGCGCACGCCCGTCACCTCTGCGGCGCCGGCACCGGCTGCTCCCTGATCGGGTCCACCTCCACGCGGATCCGGAAGGGATGCGCCGGCAGCGCGCTCACCTCGTCGATCACGTTGGCGTTGGCCGGGTTGTCCTGCCATGCGTAGCGGACCTCGGTGGGCACGGGCACCTTGTCGCTCCGCAGGCGGATCGCGCTCGGCTGCCGCAGCTCGGTCTCGGCCACGAAGAACTGGCCGTCGGCGCCCGCGATCGCGAAGCCGGCGGGAGCCTTGCCGTCGCGCGTCCCCAGCCGGCCGCGCTCCACGTCGAAGTCCACCAGGATGCCGTCCCCGTCGCGGCGCGCGCTCTTGGTGCGCGGCCCGCGCCACGCGACGTCCTGCTTCCCGTGGGCCGTGGCCAGCGCCCAGCGGGCCAGCCGCTCTCCGACGGTGCGCTTGTCGCGCGGGTGGATGTCCTTGGCGTCCCCGACGTCGATGGTGGTCACGACGCCGGCGTTGGGCGAGGTGCGCTCCGCGGAGAGCTGCGCGTCGCGCAGGATCGGCCACGTCCCGCCGACGGCGACCCCGGGCGAGAAGTCGTGGAACGCGGCCAGGCTGACGATCCCGAACGG
>JBILFU010000014.1:0-16684 GCA_044351405.1 Phycisphaerales bacterium | reverse complement strand
GCCGAGGCACTGCGCGCACCGGGATCGCGCGCGGGGCGGGGTTCGGGAGCGCCAAGCTGCTGCCGCCCTCGCTGCCGCCCTCACCGTCGAACGAGCCGCCGCCGCCCGACTCCACGATGAAGACCCCCTCGTCCGCCGCGCCGGCGCCCCGCAGCTGCCCGCGCGGGCAGAGGATCGGGCGCGTCGCCTCGATCGGCTGCTGCGTGCCGAGCGTCAGCGGGCCCCCCGGCTGGTCCTGGTTCACCAGCACCACCGCGGCCGCCGACTGGCCCACAACCGTCTGGTGCACGCTCACGATGTCGCGCACGCCGTCGGCGTTCAGGTCCGCCATCGCCACGTCCAGCCCGGCCGTCGCGCCCGCCGGCGCGATCGGCACCGGCTGCTCGAAGCCCGTCGCCGTGCCCTTGAAGAGCGTCAGCACCCCGAGCGCCGTGCCGGAGGCAAGCTGCTGCGGGTCGGCGTTCGCCGTCATCACGTCCGCGATGCCGTCACGGTCGATGTCGGCCACGTCCATGTTCACCGGGATGCCGGGCACGCCGATCCCGGTGCTGACGCTCGCCGGGTAGAGGCCGGTCACCGGGTCCGGGGTCAGCACCACCAGCATGCCGTTCAGGAGCGTCCCGCCGAAGGTGCTGGGGTTCGGGCCGCCCGAGACGATCCGCCGGTCGCGCTTGTCGATGCTCACGGTCGGCCGCGGCACGGTGGTCTGCTGCACCGCCGCCGACAGGGCCGGCGCGAAGAACCGCACCACCGCGTCCGACGCGCCCACCACCACCAGCGGATCCGGCGGGTCCAGCACCGTCAGCGCCGTCGGCGTGGCTCCCACCGCGTACTGCGTCCCTGCCGCGAAGGGCGGCGACGTCTGCGGGAAGGCGTTCAGGAACGCCTGCGCGCTCTGGTCCGGGGCCGTACCCACCACCGCATCCGTGCGACCGTCGCCGTTCAGGTCGCCCACCGCGAGCGCCGTCGGCCGCGGCTGCGTCTGGCGAAGGTAGGACACCAGGCCCAGGTTTCCCTGTCCGTCGTTCAGGAGCACCTGCAGCGTGCCCGGGCTGCCGGCGCCGTTGTCGATCGCGATCGCCAGGTCGTCGTCGCCGTCGCCGTCGAAGTCCATCGCCTCCGCCGCCACCGCGGTGCCCGCCACCGCGCCCGTGGTGCCGGAGCCGCTCGTGAGCGACGACGGCAGGTCCCGCAGCGCAAGCGCCCACCCCGGCCCCCCCGACGTCGCCGCCGGCACCAGCGCCAGGAACTTCCCGGGCGGCGCGGGCACGGTGGTCTGCAGGATGGAGAAGTAGCCGTCGTAGCTGCCCGCGCTCACCACCGGCACGTGCAGGTCCGCAGGCAGCACGCTGCCGCCGGACGCGAGCAGCCACACCCGGCCCTTCAGCTTCGCCAGTCCGCCGACGTCGATCGAGTGGTCCTGCGCGGCAAGCGGCTGCGTGAGGTCGACCGGCACCAGGAGCGTGGATCCCGCGGGTACGTCGAGCGTCGCGCAGCGGGCCTCGCAGAGCGAGCCCACCGAGCCGTACTCGCCGAGGGTGACGTCGGTGAGGGCGCCGGGGACCTGGGGGCCGCCGCCGGTCCAGTTCCATGCGCCGATTTGTCCCCATTCCGATCCGCTGATCCGAACGCCCGCCATACCGGTTCCGATGTCGCTTCGGCAGCCACTCTGCTCGGGACTAAGTAACCCCACCGTATGGTTCCCGGCAGCTACCCGGCGGACTCCCCGCAGGATCTGTCCCTTGAACTTCGCTGGTTGACCGATCGCCGCTCCCGAGATCGGTTGCCCGTTGCCATCGGTACCCAAGCACCTGCCGAACCAGTTGTCACCCCATCCCACGACGCTTCCGTCCGCGAGAATCGCGACGGAGTGACTCGACCCTGCGGCAACGTAAGAGGCGCCGCTCACGCTGCTCGGCACTGTCGTTTGGCCATGGTCGTTTGCCCCCCAAGAGATCACGCCCCCGTCGTCGCGCAGCGCGACCGAGTGAGCGACACCCGCAGCAATCTGTCGGACCGACGTCAGAACGCCTCCAAGGATCCTCGTCGGTTGCCCTTGGGCGAGCCCCGTGATGGGTAAGCCAGATGAATCCGTGCCGAGGCACCGGCCGTCCGGATTCGCTCCCCAGGCAATTACCGTCCCTGCCGCCGTCATGGCAAGGTTGTGAAGGCCCCCGGCGGCGATCTGGTCGATCGATGTCGCGGAGACAGGCGGGGATGCCTGGCCGTGCGAGTTGTTTCCCCACCCGACCACGCTTGCATCCGATCTCAGGGCAATGCTGTGGGACCCGCCCGCAGACACGCGGCGAATGGACTCGAGGGTGGCACCTCGGACGCGGACCGGTTGCGCGAGGGGCGGACCATCGATCGGCTGCCCCGCCTGATCGGACCCCAGGCACCGCCCGTCATCATTCCGCCCCCATCCGATTACGCGTCCACTTTTCAGGAGCGCGACACCGTGCTCGCTCCCAGCCTCAACCTGAATCACTCCTGCTAGTCCAGTCGGGACGCTGGTTGCGGCGTAGGTGTCGGATTCGTATCCCCAGGCCAGGATTGAGCCGTCATCTCGCAGGGCGACGGTCAGATCCTGGAAGCTATCGATCTCCACGATGCGCGACAGATCCGTCGGAGGGTTCGCCTGGCCCCATTGGTTGTAATCCCAGCACACAACGCTTCCGTCTGCGAGCAGCGCCGCGCTGTGATACGCGCCAACGCTGACCTGAGCCACTCCCGCAAAGTTAGGAGGAATTCCGGATCGGCCGTGAGTGTTGTTTGGCCACTGCGTCACCGTTCCGTCGTTCCGCAGAGCAACGAAGTTTCCCGCCAGCCCCCCCGCCAACTGGCGGAAGTGTCCGGAAGGAGCAGGCTCCAATTCGCTGCCGTTCCAGGCACTCCACGTGGTGATTGTTCCATCGGGCTTCACCACACCGATTCCATGGTCGGTCGCCGCTACCTGTGATACGAGCCCTAGTCCGCTCGGAACGACCGCGCTTCCCCAAGGCACCAGGCTTCCGTTGGAGAGTCTCGCGACGCAGAATTGGTCTCCGGCCGCAACTTGCACTGCATTGGAAAGCTCGGGAGAATCGCATTGTCCGCCGTTGTTGTCACCCCACGCTCTGACGCTCCCATCCCTTCGACACACGACGGAGTGAAAGCTGCCTGCTGCCGCTTGAGTGCATCCGTTCAAACCGGCTGGTACCGAGCTTTGGCCCCGGTCTGCCCAATCGTTTCTTCCTGCCTCTCCCGCGCCCCAAGCCACGATCTCACCAGCTGATGTCACGGCGAGGCTGTGGTAGAGCCCGGCCGCAACGTGAACGACGCCGACCAGGTTCGTTGGAACGTCCGTTTGTCCGTAGGACTGGTATCCCCACGCTGCGACAGTTCCATCGGCCCGGAGTGCGAGCGTGTGCTCACCGCCCGCGGCGACTTGCAGGTAGCGGAGCAGGGGACGCGGCCCAATCTCACCGACGACGTACCCCCATTGAACGATTTGTCCGGGTTCTTGCGAATGCGCGCTCGCTGCCGCCGCAGCCTTGGCGGCAAGCGCGAGCATCATCACGGTGCGCACCCGTCTGCTCTGCATGCGGTGTCCTCCGGCGGCGACGGCTTCCGCGCCGCGCAGACGATAGCGCGTCAACCGTGAATCTCCAAGCACTTTGCCACCCCTTCACACCACCCGCACGCACCCCGCCGCCCTCCGCGCCGTCCGCCGCGCCTCCTCCACCGTGCGCCCGGTGGCCAGCGCCACGCCCATCCGGCGGTGCCTGCGCGCGCTCGGCTTCCCGAAGATCCGCACCTCGACGCCCGGGATGGCGAGCGCCTTTGCGATTCCTTCATACTTGGGCGCGCGCGCGATCTCGCGGTCCGTCAGGATCACCGCGCTCGCGCTCGGTCCGCGGTACGTGATGCGCGGGATCGGCAGGCCGAGCACCGCGCGCAGGTGGAGCTCGAACTCGCTCAGGTCCTGGCTGATCATCGTCACCATGCCAGTGTCGTGCGGGCGGGGGCTGAGCTCGCTGAAGATGACGCGGTTCCCCTTCACGAAGAACTCGACGCCGAAGAGGCCCGCGCCCTCGGGGCCCGCGATGCGGTCGGTGATGAGCCTTGCCATGCGCTGCGCCTGCCGCACCAGCGCCGGCTTCATGGGGCAGGGCATCCAGCTCTCCTGGTAGTCGCCGCGCTCCTGCCGGTGGCCGAGCGGCTGCACGAACGTCGTGCGGCCGCCCGCCGACTTCCGCTGCTTGACGGTGAGCAGCGTGATCTCGTAGTCGAAGTCGATGAACTCCTCGGCGATCACCGTGCGCTTGTCGCCGCGCATGCCGGCGATGGCGTACTTCCAGCTCTTGGCGAGGTCCGCGCGCGTGCGCGCGACCGACTGGCCCTTGCCGCTCGAACTCATCACCGGCTTGATGACGCACGGCAGCCCCACGCCGCGCGCGCCGAGCACCGTGCGCTCGAGCTCCGCCGCGCTCGACGCGTACGCGTACCGCGCCGTCGGCAGCCCGAGCTCCTCCGCCGCGAGCGAGCGGATCGCGTCGCGGTTCATGGTGAGGTGCGCCGCGAGCGCCGACGGGATCACCGTGGTGCCCGCCTTCTCGACGGCGAGCAGCGCCTCGGTGCGGATCGCCTCGATCTCGGGCACCACGAAGTCCGGGCGGTGCGCGCGCACCAGACGGCGGATGGCCGCGCCGTCGAGCATGTCGATCACCGCGCGCGCGTCGGCCACCTGCATGGCGGGGGCGTCGTCGTAGCGGTCCACGGCCACCACGCGGCACCCGAGGCGCTTGGCGCAGATCACGAACTCCTTCCCGAGTTCGCCGGAGCCGAGGAGGAGGAGGGTGGGCTGGGATCGCGCGGTGGGCATGGTGCGGAACGTAGGTTCGGGCGAGCGTCAGCGTGGAAATGGGGCGATAAACCGCGGGCTCTGCGGGCTGGCGTGGCGCGAACCCGACGCCCCAGCCTCGCAAATACCGGCCAGAGCGCGGGTAAGAAGAAATTTCGCCGCATCGTGATGGGTCGCGCCCCGTCTTTGCGTTTCAGAGGTCGGAGCAGTGGTTCACCCCCCGGTGGAGACCGGGACGGTGACAGAGATGCGGGGATGCACGATTCGGCGGCCTGTGGAGATGCGCCGTCGAATCGGACCGAAAGGTCACGCTCCGCACAGCACGCGAGGCCACGCGGCGAAGCCCGTGGCCTCGCGACGTTTTTGGAAATCACGGTCACGGCCGGCCGTCGGTACCGAAGTACCGATGGTGGATCCCCGCACGCGCCAGGCCCTCACCCAGTGGACGCTCGCCCAGCCGGCGGTGTCGGCGTTCGTGCACGCCTGGGTACAGGACCGCACCGAGCGCGACGACGTGCTGCAGGAGGTCGCGGTCGCGGTCCTGGAGTCGTACGAGACGTACGACCCGTCGCGGCCGTTCCTCCCGTGGGCGCTCGGCATCGCGCGCCACGTGGCGGCGGACTCGCTGCGCCGCCGCAGGCGCCGCCCGCTGCTCCTGGGCCAGGAGGCCGCGGAGGCGCTGGCCGGGGCCGTGGCCGAGGTCGCCGACGCCGAGCGCGACCGGCTCTCGCACCTCTCGCGCTGCATCCAGGAGCTCGACGGCCGCGCCCGCGAGATCTGCGAGCTCCGCTATCGGCAGGACCTTGCGCCGTCGGCGATCGCGTCGATGCTTGGCATCCAGCCGAACACCGCGGCCAAGGCGCTGCAGCGCGTGCGCGAGCAGCTGCGCCAGTGCATCGAGCGCCGCGTGCGGGCGGAGGCAGGGCTGTGAGCGCGCGCATCGACCAGCCGTTGCCGGAGTGCTGGGGCGAGCTCGTCGCCGCGGCGCTCGACGGAACCATCTCCGGGCCCGACCGCGATCGCCTCGATGCGCTGGTGGCGTCCGACCCGCGCTGCGCGCGGGACCTCGCGCGCGCAGCGCTCCTGCACGACGCCATCTCCCGCGAACTGACCGCCGGCGAGCAGGGCCGGGGCGCCGCGCGCATGGAGGCATGGACCCGCATCGGTCGACGGCTTGCCGTCGCCGCGGTGCTTGCCGTCGCCGCCGGAGCGGCACTCTGGGCCGGTCTCTCCAGCCGCGCCGCGGTGGCCGCAGACACGGAGCTCGCGCGGCTCGCGTCAGCCACCGCCGGCGCGCGACGCGTCTACCGGATCACCGCCACGGAGCCTGAGCACCCCGCGGACCGTCGCGGCACGGAGCGCCGGCCGGCGGGCCGGGGCGCCAGGGCCAGGCCCTCCATCGACGGCGCGACGCTGAGCCTTGGCGCGCGCGGCGCGTACGTGCTGGAGCGCACCGATGCCGACGGCTCGCGCGTCGTCTCCGGCAGCGACGGCGCGTCCTCGTGGATCGTGCCGGCGCGCGGGCCGGTGCGGGTCAGCGGGAACCCGGGCAGGTTCCGCGGCGGACTGCCCGGCGAGCAGCACGAGCTCCCGTTCTTCGACCCGGCCGACGGCATCGACGAGCTCCGTGCCGGCTACTCGGTCTCGCTGGGCGCGGAGCGCGTGCGCGACGGCCTGCGCATCCGCACGCTGATCGCGCACCGCCGTCCGGACGTACCGCGCGGACCGCGCGACGTGGTCATCGAGTACGACGCCGACACCGCGCTGGTGCACCGAATGCACCTCGACCGGCTCCCGCAGGCCGGCGGCGGCCCGCGCGCCGTGACCCTGGAACTGACGGACCAGTCACCGCTCGACGCCTCGTACTTCGCGCACGAAGCCCACCACGATCCCGGCCGCAGCGTGGCACGGGACGACTGACCTGAGGGAGATCCCATGAGCATCGTCCTCTCGATCGCCGTCGCGCTTGCGTGCGCGCCCGCGTCCGCGCCCGACCGCCCCAACTTCGTCTTCGTGCAGGCGGAGGCGCAGGGCTGGTCGAGCACCTCCGTCGACATGGACGGCGCGCCGCCCGTGAACGCGCGCCCGGCCGGGCTGACCCCGAACCTGGAGCGGATGGCCGCCGACGGCACGCGCATGAGCGATTTCTACGTCTCGTGCCCGCGATGCACGCCGTCGCGCGCGAGCTGGGTGACCGGGATCGGGCCCGCCAAGCTCCACATGACCTACCAGAGCGAGGGCGGCCGCGGCGGCGATGCCGAGGAGCGCTACAAGCTGATGAAGATGATCCCGCCGACGCCGGAGGTGGACCTGCCCGCCGGCGTGCGCACCACCGGCGAGGCGCTCGGCGACCTCGGCTATGCCAGCGCGCACTTCGGCAAGTGGCATGCCGGGCGGAAGGCGCCGAGCGACGTGGGCTTCACCGCCTGCGACGGTTCCAACAGCAACCAGGGCCCGGAGCGTGGCGTCGCGCCGAACCCCAAGCAGTGCACGGAGATCACCGACCGCGGCATCGCCTTCATGCGCGAGCAGGTGAAGGCCGGCAAGCCCTTCTACCTGCAGATCGACCACTACGGCTTCGGTGCGGAGGAGGAGGCAACGCCCGAGGCGCTCGCCGCGGCGAAGGCGCTGGTACCGGGGGTGAGCGGCAAGCCGATGGGCGCGATCGCGGGCGCCCGTGACGTGGACACGCAGCTCGGTCGCGTGATGGCCGCGACCAGGGAGCTCGGCATCGCCGACCGCACCTACGTCTTCTACAGCGCCGACCACGGCGCGCAGGGCGGCGGCGGGACGCGCGTCCAGGCCAATCCGCCGCTCGCCGGCGGCAAGGGAAGCGTGGCGGAGGGCGGGATTCGCGTTCCGTTCCTTGCGATGGGCCCGGGCATCCCGGCGGGCAAGGTGGTATCGGCGCGCGGCGTGAACATGGACCTCCTGCCCACGCTGCTCGAGCTGGCGGGCGCGCCGGCGGCCACGCCGGCGGACCGGGACGCGCGCACCGCCATCGAGGGCGGGAGCCTGGTGCCGGTGCTGAAGTCCGGCGCCGCGGACGTGGTGCGCCCGCACGAGGGCGTCGTCATCCACTTCCCGCACTACGACCTCAACAACGGCGGTCCGGCCACCGCGATGTACCTGAAGCAGTGGAAGCTGGTGCGCAACTACGACACCGGCAAGGTGGCGCTCTACGACATCGCGAAGGATCGCGCCGAGTCGAACGACGTTGCCGCCGCGAACCCGGAGGTCGTGAAGGACCTCGAGGGCCGGATCGATTCGTATCTCAAGGCCGTGAATGCCCAGATGCCGAAGGTGAACACCGCGGCGGGCGCGGGCACCGGCGCGCCGCCCGAGCGTCGCGGCGGACAGGGCGGCGGCCGCGGCGGGCAGGGCGGTGGCAAGGGCGGCGGCGGCGGCAAGGGTGGCGGCCAGGGAGGCGGCGGCAACAAGGGCGGGCAGGGCGCCGGCCAGGGCGGCGGGAAGGATGGCGGCAATGCGCAGTGAGTTCCTTGCGCTTGCCGCGGCGTGCGCGGTCTCGGCCGCGACGCTCGCGCACGATCCGCACGAAGGCGATCACGAACTCGCGCACGCCGCGCGACCGGCGCTGCTTGCAAGCCCCGCAGCCGCGCCGGCGTTCGCGCCCGTGGCCGTCGCCTGGCAGGCGGAGCCCTTCACGAAGTTCGGGCCCGACGTCCGCACGCGCACGGACGATCGCTGGCTGTACGTCGAGTCGGACGGGCTGCCGCACGCGCTGAAGGGCCACGTGATGATGGTCGGCATCACCGCGTGGCAGCAGCAGGTGCCCTTGCCGCAGCCGTACACCGGGAGCAACGCGTGGCAGGTGCCGCTGCGCCCGCAGCTCGCCGACCAGCCGGTCGACGGGCGCAAGTACCTCCGCCGCGGCGCGGTCGCGATCGCGGTCGACGGCATCCCGATCTTCAACGCGCTCAACAACCGCGGCGAGGACTCGTTCGCCATCGGCGAGCTCGACCAGTTCGGCGGCCACTGCGGCCGCGCCGACGACTACCACTACCACGCCGCGCCGCTCGCGCTCCAGCAGATCGTCGGCATGGACAAGCCGATCGCGTTCGCGCTCGACGGCTTCCCGGTCTACGGCCTCTTCGACCCGAAGGCGAAGCCCGGCTCGCCGCAGGCGTGCCCGCTCGGCGGCACGGAGCCGCTCGACCAGCTCAACGGCCACTTCTGCGATACGAAGGCAGCGAACGAGCTGATACCCGGCACGCGCGGCTACCACTACCACGCGAGCAAGACCTTCCCGTACATCAACGGCGGCATGCGCGGCAAGGTGGAGGTCGGCGACGACCAGGTGAACCCCCAGCCTCGCGCGAACCCGGTGCGTCCGTCGCTCACCGCGCTGCGCGGCGCGTCGATCACGGGCTTCAGGCAGACGGGGCCGAAGGCATGGTCCGTGACCTACCGCCTCAACGGCCGCGACGGCCAGGTGAACTACGCGATCGGCGACGACGGCAAGTACCGGTTCGAGTTCGTTGCGCCGGACGGCACGAAGACCACCGAGACCTACACCGCGGGCCAGCGCCGGCCGGGCGGCGGCGGCGGCGGGCGCGGCGGCGAGCGGCGGCCGCGGGCCGAACAGCGCAATGCCGACGGCTTCGAGGCCCGCTGCGACGCGCTCGCGCCGGACGGCATGCTGCCCGCGCGCTTCACCTGCGACGGCGAGAGCGTGCAGCCGCCGGTCTCCTGGCGCGGCATGCCGGCCGGCACCACGAGCGTGGCGGTCACCATCCACCACATCCCCCCCGGCGACGAGGAAACGCACGCGTACATGGTCGTGTGGGGCATCGCGCCCGACGTGACCTCGATCCCCGAGAACTCGCGGTCCGTCGGCACCTGGGGCGTCAACACCGTGAACCGGCGCGCCGAGTACGCGCCGCCATGCTCGAAGGGCCCCGGGGAGAAGTCGTACATCCTCACCGTGCACGCGCTGAAGGAAGCGCCGAAGCTCACGGCCGGCAAGGCCACGTACGCGGAGCTCGTCGCGGCGATCAAGGATTCCACCATCGGCACCGCGCAGCTCGACCTCCGCTACGCACGGCAGGGCGGCGGGGCCGACGACCAGCCGCCTCAGCGGGGCCAGGGCGGAGGCAAGGGCGGAGATCGCGGCAACCTGCTCGCGCGCATGACCGCGTTCAAGACCGATGTCCCCGACAGCGACCACACCGTGATCCTCGTGCGCCCGACCCGCGACTCGATGACCGCGAGCGTCGTCGCGTCGACCGACCGCATCGCGTGGGTCGAGTTCTCGAAGGACGGCGAATCGAAGAAGCGCAGCACCCCGGAGCAGAAGCTCGCCGCGCGCACGCCGGGCAGCTTCGTCATGGACGGTCTGCAGCCCGATGCCGGATACCGCTACCGCGTGTGCTGGCGCCCCGCGTCGGACGGCGCGGCCCAGCAGGGCGAGGAGCTCGCGTTCCGCACCGTGCGCACGCCCGGCAAGGAGTTCACCTTCGCCATCCAGGCCGACTCGCACCTCGACCAGGGCGTCGACCTGCGCGCCTACGAGCGCACGCTCCTCAACATGCGCGAGGAGGGCGCGGAGTTCCTCGTCGACCTCGGCGACACCTTCATGACCGACAAGCGCGGCAGCGAGTGGAAGCGCACCGAGGCGCAGTACGAGGCGCAGCGGCACTGGTTCGGCGTTGCGTGCCGGTCGATGCCGCTCTTCATGGCGCTCGGAAACCACGACGGCGAGCGCGGCGGCTCCGGCGGCCGCGACGCCGACATGCCCGCATGGAGCTACGCCATGCGCACCGCGCGCTTCCCCGCGCCGGACACGGCGGGCGCGGGCGGGATGTACTCGGGCCGCACGGCGCTCGCCGGCGGCAACGGCGGCAACTACTACGCGTTCGAGTGGGGCGACGCGCAGGTCGTCGTGCTCGACCCGTTCTGGTCGACCACGGAGCGCATCCGCGGCGGCGCGGGCGGCGGCAGCAACCGCGGCCGCGGAGCACCGCGCGAACCGCTCAAGCCGGTCGACGGCAGCTGGACCAGCACGCTCGGCCGCGAGCAGTACGACTGGCTCGACCGCACGCTCGCGGCGTCGAAGGCCAAGCACAAGTTCGTCTTCATCCACCACCTCGTCGGCGGCATGGGAGGTGCGGAGTCGCGCGGCGGCGTCGAGAGCGCGCCCTTCTTCGAGTGGGGCGGCAAGAACGCCGACGGCTCCGACGGCTTCGCCGAGCACCGTCCGGGCTGGCCGATGCCGGTGCACCGGCTCCTCGTGAAGCGCGGCGTGGGCGCCGTCTTCCACGGGCACGACCACCTCTACGTCCATAGCCAGCTCGACGGCGTGCACTACCAGTGCGTGCCGCAGCCCGGCAACCTCGCGGGCGGCACGCGCAGCGCGGAGGAGTACGGCTACCGGTCCGGCACCATCCTGGGGAGCCCCGGGCACGTGCGCGTGCGCGTCGGCCCCGGTCCGGCGACGGTGGAGTTCGTGCGCACCGCGATCGAGGGCGGCGGCAACGCGAAGGTCGCCGACAGCTACCAGATCCCGCCGCGCGGCACGACCGTCTCGCCCGGTGCGTTGCGCGACGAGCCCGCGCAGGATCCTCCTCCTCCTCCTCCTCCTCCTCCGCCGCCGCCCGGCGGCAAGCCCCGCCGCGGCGAGGGCCGGGGCGCCCGCGGCGGCAAGGGCCCGCCGCAGGACGGCGTCGTCAAGCCCGCGATGACAGACACCGTGCACGGCGCGGTCTACGCGGACAACTGGTTCGCGCTCTTCGTCAACGGCAAGCCGGTCGCGGTGGACTCGATCGACTTCCTGCCGCACAACGTGGTCGCCCTCGACATCCTGCCCGAATATCCGATGACGATCGCCGTGCTCGCCAAGGACAACGCCGACCCGAAGACGGGCTGCGAGTACGGCCGGCAGATCGGCGACGGCGGCTTCATCCTGAAGTTCGCCGACGGCACCGTCACCGACGCGCGCTGGAAGGCCAGGTGCTTCATGCACGGGCCCGTGGGCCGCGACGTCGCCGACCCGAAGGTGCGCACCGAGCCGCTTCCCGAGGGCTGGCACCTGCCGGGCTTCGACGACTCGTCGTGGGCGAGCGCGGTGGAGTACTCCCAAGAGCGGATCGACCCCAAGCAGCCGTTCTTCGAGCACGACTTCAAGGGCGCCACGTGGATCTGGACCGGCGACCTTGACCTGGACAACACCGTGATCCTGCGGACGAAGGTCGAGAAGCCCGGCTGGAAGCCCCGCTGGACAACGAAGCCGGACCTGCAGGTGGCACCCGCGGTCACGCCGTAGTGAGCATTGCCGCGGGGCCTGCTCCCCGCCCTCACCGCACCTCGAACCGGTCCAGCTCCATCACCTTGGCCCACGCCGCCGCGAAGTCGCGCACGAACTTCTCCCTCGCGTCGTCGCTGGCGTAGACCTCGGCGAGGGCGCGCAGCTCGGAGTTTGACCCGAACAGCAGGTCGACGCGGCTCGCCTTCCACCGAGCCTTGCCGGTGGTGCGGCAGCGGCCCTCGAAGGTCTCCTCGCCGGGGCACGCGGGGTGCCAGGTGGTGCCCATGTCGAGCAGGTTGACGAAGAAGTCGTTGGTCAGCGTGCCCGGGCGGTCGGTGAGGACGCCCATGGCCGAGCCGTCGGAGTTCGCGCCGAGGGCGCGCATGCCGCCCACGAGCACGGTCATCTCCGGCGCGGTGAGGGTGAGGAGGCACGCCTTCTCGACGAGGAGCTCCTCCGCGCGGCGCACGTGGCCCTTCGCGAGGTAGTTGCGGAATCCGTCCGCCGTCGGCTCGAGCACCGCGAACGACGCCGCATCGGTCATCGCCGCGGTCGCGTCGGTTCGTCCCGGCGTGAATCGCACCGTGACGGACACGCCCGCCGCCTTCGCCGCGTGCTCGACCGCGGCGCAGCCCGCGAGCACGACGAGGTCCGCGAGCGAGATGCGCTTCCTTCCGCCGGCGGCGTTGAACTCGCGCTGGATCGCCTCGAGGGTCGACAGCACCTTGGCGAGCTGCGCCGGGTTGTTCGCCGCCCAGTCCTTCTGCGGGGCCAGCCGCACGCGCGCGCCGTTGGCGCCGCCGCGCTTGTCCGTACCGCGGAAGGTGGAGGCCGATGCCCACGCCGCGCCGGCCAGCTGCGCGACGGTCAGGCCGCTCGCCAGCACCTTTGCCTTGAGCGCGGCGACGTCCTGCTCGTTCACGAGCTCGTGGTCGACCGCCGGCACCGGATCCTGCCAGATCAGCGGCTCCTTCGGGACCAGCGGGCCCAGGTAGCGCGCCGCCGGCCCCATGTCGCGGTGCGTGAGCTTGAACCAGGCGCGGGCGAAGGCGTCGGCGAACTCCGCCGGGTTGTCGTGGAAGCGTCGCGAGATGCGCTCGTACGCCGGGTCCATGCGCAGCGCGAGGTCCGTCGTGAGCATCACCGGCGAGTGGCGCTTCCTCGGGTCGTGCGCGTCGGGCACGGAATTCGCGGCGGCCGGGTCGGTCGGCACCCACTGGTGCGCGCCGGCCGGGCTCTTGGTGAGCTTCCACTCGTAGCGGAAGAGCGTCTCGAAGTAGCCGTTGTCCCACTTGGTGGGGTTCGGCGTCCACGCGCCCTCCAGGCCGCTCGTGATGGTGTCGCCGCCTGCGCCCGTGCCGAACGAGTTCCTCCAGCCGAGGCCCATCTCCTGGAGCGGCGCGCTCTCCGGGTTCGGCCCCAGGTTGGTGGCCGGCGCGGCGCCGTGCGTCTTGCCGAAGGTGTGGCCGCCCGCGATGAGCGCGACCGTCTCCTCGTCGTTCATCGCCATGCGCGCGAAGGTCTCGCGGATGTCGCGTGCGCTCGCGATCGGGTCGGGGTTGCCGTTGGGGCCCTCGGGGTTCACGTAGATGAGGCCCATCTGCACCGCGGCGAGCGGGTTCTCCAGCTCGCGGTCGCCGGTGTAGCGGTTGTCCGCGAGCCACTCCTTCTCGCTGCCCCAGTAGGTGACGTCCGGCTCCCACACGTCGGCGCGGCCGCCGCCGAAGCCGAAGGTCCTGAAGCCCATCGACTCGAGCGCCTCGTTCCCCGCGAGGATCATGAGGTCCGCCCAGGAGAGCCTGCGGCCGTACTTGCGCTTGATCGGCCAGAGCAGGCGGCGCGCCTTGTCCAGGTTGACGTTGTCGGGCCAGCTGTTGAGCGGCGCGAAGCGCTGCATGCCGCACCCGCCGCCGCCGCGCCCGTCGCTCGTGCGGTAGGTGCCCGCGCTGTGCCAGGCCATGCGGATGAAGAACGGGCCGTAGTGGCCCCAGTCGGCGGGCCACCAGGGCTGCGACTGCGTCATCAGCGCCCGGAGGTCGGCGCGCACCGCCTCGAGGTCGAGCGTCCCGAACTCCGCCGCGTAGTCGAAGCCCGTTCCCATCGGGTCCGACGCCGGCGCGTGCTGGCGCAGCACCGTCAGGTCGAGCTGCTTGGGCCACCACTGGCGGTTGGTCGTCGCCTCGACGGCGGGCTTGGAGAAGAAGCCGGAGAACGGGCACTTTGCGGCGGGAGCGGTGGTCATGGCAGGGGAAGGGTAGCCCAGGCACCCGCGCCGGGCCGCCCGATACGCTCCCCGCGTGCTGTTCCCCGCGGATCCGCCGCCCCTCGACCTCCAGCGCGAGCTGGCCGCCATGCGGGCCGAGCTCGCGGCCATCCGCCTGCAGCAGCGGGATGGCTGGCTCGACGAGGTCCGTGCCGAGCAGGTGCGCGGCATCGTCCGGGACGCGCTCGCCGACAGCGCGACGCGCGCGTCGTTCCTCTCGCAGGAGTGGACGGCCGGCCTGTCGGGCGTCGAGGGCCCCGGCGTCTACCTCCGCGCCAACGACGGCAGCGCGAGCATCCAGCTGAACGGCATGGTGCAGTCGCGCTTCGTCGCCGCATCCGGGTACGGGCCCGTGACCCGCACGCGCCGGGCCACCGACACGCGCTGGGGGTTCGAGACCAAGACCGTGTTCCTCGCGCTCTCGGGGAACCTGATCGACCCGTCGCTCACGTACGTCGCGGCCGTCGCCTACACCGCGCAGTCCAACCGGTTCATCGTGGTGCCGGGCCAGTACCGGCTGGTGTACGCGCGCATCCGGAAGGACCTCGGTGACGGCTGGGCGGTCGGCGCGGGCCTCCTCAACGTCCCGTGGGACCTCGAGAGCGACTACATCGGCTCCTCCCGGATGACGGTGGGCGACTACTCGATCTTCAACTACCGCTTCGGCGCGGGAAAGCAGCCGGGCGCGGCCGTCGGCTGGTCGGGCAGCTCGTTCCGGGCGGTGGGCGGCGTCTTCAACCAGGTCAACTCGCTCTTCCCGGGCTGGGACGCGCCGCAGAACCTCTCCTTCGCCGTGGCGGGACGCGCCGAGATGAAGTGGGGCATCGAGTGGGACCAGATCTCGCGCATGTCGGGCGAGTTCGGCGACGCGCCGGGGCTCGTCCTCGGCCTGGGGCTCTGCATGAGCAACGGCCGCGCGCAGAACCCGCAGCCGCCTGCGTTCCCGCTCGCCACCCCGTCGGCGCAGGGCGGCACCGCGGACGCGCGCGTGCTGCTCGGGCCCACGGTGCTGATCGCGCAGTACGCCTACATGCGCGACGCGGTCGGCGCGCCCGAGCTCGGCTGGAACCACGGCGTCAACCTGCAGGCGAGCTCGCTGCTCGCGAAGGAGGTCGAGGTCTTCGCCGAGGCATGCTGGATGAGCGACGTGCCGGTCGAGTGGATCGCGCAGTTCGGCGCCAACTGGTTCATCGACGGCCAGCGCGTGCGCCTGACCTCGAAGGTGGTGGTCCCCTTCGGCGGCGGCGACGTCAACGGCATCCGCTTCATCGCGGGCGGCCTGGGCATCCTGACGGCGGACAACAACGCGAGCTTCGTGGCGCAGCTGCAGGTGATGTTCTGACGGGGGCGTGATCCCCCGCGACGGCCAACCTCGCCATCATGCCCCGCGCCGCCGCAGGCGCGCGCGATGCGCGCCCTGCGCCCGGCGGCCAGGGTCGGCCGCCCACGGATCGACGATCGCGATGCCCGTTGCCTCGAAATGCCGGGCGTTCCGCGTCGCGAGCGCTCCCCGTCGGGACGCCACGATCCCTGCGATCTGCACGTCGCGGATATCGACGGTGCGTCCTGCGGCACGATTCCGCGCGGCGATCTCGGCGGCGGCGGTGGATGCGCCGGAATCGAAGTCGAGGACGCGGCCCTCGAGATCCAGTCGCAGCAGCGCCTCGAACCCGTCCTGCAGGGCCTTCCTGCGCTTCCCCGCGGGCAGCGCGAGGATTCCGTAGCGGACCTCGAACAGCGTCACCGCGGTGGTCCAGAGCGACTTCGCCGGCTGCAGGTCGAGCCAGCGCACCACGGCCGGGTCCGGCTCGGCCCTCATGAGGGCGGACAGGACATTCGTGTCCAGGACGATCACGTCCCGAGCTCCGGCGGCCGCGCGTGGTTGCCCCGGAGTTCGGGAATGTCCGCGCGGAGGCCGCAGCCGCGGAACCGGGACGACGCGCGCGTCCCGAGGCGGCCGGCCTTCGAGGGCGCCGATGCGACCGCGGCCCGGAGGATGTCCCGCACCTCCTCCTCCATGCTGCGGCCATGCCGGCGGGCGAGTTCTCGAAGCCGGTCGCGGACCTCGTCCTCGAGGTTGCGGACGATGAGCTGTGCCATGCCAGGATGATATCGTGATAGCGTCACGGGTCCACAGGGTAGCGGTGCGCGGGGCGCGAGCCGTGCCGTCGCCGGTCCCCGGTTCCTTGCCTCACATGCGCGACAGCGCACCCAGCCGGTTCGCGAGTTCCGCGCGGCTGCGCACGCCGAGCTTGGCGTAGACGCGCTTGCAGATCGAGGCGACCGTGTTCGCGGAGATCCCGAGCCGCCGTGC
>JBILFU010000001.1:0-40957 GCA_044351405.1 Phycisphaerales bacterium | reverse complement strand
CGGCAGCAGAGCATGCAGCTCATCAACGGGCGCATCTCGCGCTCGACCACGGTCACCTACGCCGTGGAGATCGTCCCGGAGCGGCCGGGAGAGCTCGCGATCCCGGCCATGGAGGTCCGGGTGGACGGCGTGGCCATGCGCACCGAGGCCCGCACCGTGAACGTAAGGCCCAGCGACGCGGCCGACCTGCTCGCGGCGGAGGTGTTCGGCCAGCCGCCCGAGGTGTCGATCGGCGAGCCGCTCGACCTGGTGCTCCGCATCGCGGTGAAGCCGTACCGCGACCCGCGCTACGGCGCGCTCAACGAGCTGCAGATGTGGCAGTTCGTCGACCTCAAGGGAAGCGAATGGGGGATCTTCGCGCCCGAGATCGCCGAGCTCGTGCAGCGTGGCTCCGCCCCGAGGGTCCAGCGCGAGGCCCGCGGCGACGAGGAGTGGTACGTCTACGAGGTGACCCGCCGCACCTGGCCGCCCAAGTCGGGCATGCCGGACATCGGCGAGGTCCGCGTGCGCATGACCTACCCGATGGAGCTGCGCGAGGTGCCGGGCTTCATGCTCGACCGCGAGCTGCGCGTCACGCAGTCGCGGCCCGTGTCGGTGGCCGCGCAGCCGACGGGCATCGAGGTGCTTCCGCTCCCGGAGGAAGGCCGCCCCGCGTCGTTCGCCGGCGCGGTCGGGACCTTCTCGATGGCCGCCACCGCCAAGCCCACCGAGGTGGCGGCGGGGGACCCGATCACCGTCACCCTCGCGATCACGGACGAGGCGGGCACGGCCAACATGGAGTCGCTGCAGCCGCCGCCGCTTGCGGGCGACGCGGAGCTCGCCAGGGACTTCCGCGTTCCCAACGAGGCCATCTCGGGCGTGGTGAGCGGTCGCACCAAGCGGTTCACCCTCACCCTGCGGCCGCTCCGCGCGGGGATCGCGTCCATCCCGGCGCTCGAGTTCTCGTCGTTCGACCCGAAGGCCCGGCGCTACGGCGCCGTCCGCTCCGCGCCCATCCCGATCACGGTGGTCCCGGGCAGCTCCCTGGACCTCGCGAGGATCGTGTCGGCCGGGGGCGCAGCCGCGCCCGCGCCGGAAGGGACCGGCCTGCGCTCCGCGGAGGGCGGGCTCGTGGCGAACCTCCCGGTCTCGGAGGCCATGCTCGCCGACGACCGTCCCCGGCTGGGCGCATCGGGCCTGGCGATGCTCGCCGTGCCCCCCGCGCTGGCCGCGGCGGCCGTCGCCTGGCGCATGCGCCGCGACCGCCACGCGCGCGATGGATCGATCGCGCGGCGCGCCTCCGCGCGGCGCAGGGCGGAGCAGCGCCTGGCCGCGGCCGCCGACGCCGCGGCCGTCGCGGGCGCGGTGACCGGCTTCGTCGAGGATGCGACCGGGCGCGCGCCCGGGACGCTCACGCGGGGCGACCTCGACGCGGCGCTTGCCGCCGCGGGCACGGCGGACGGGGTCCGCGACCGCGCGCGCGAACTCCTCGCCCGCTGCGACCGGGCGCGCTATGCGGGCGGCGCGGGTGCCGACCCCGCCATCGCCGACGAGGCGCGCGCCGTGCTCGAGGCGCTCGATGCCTCCGGCCTGCGCACCAAGGGGAACCGGCGATGACCGGCGCCTTCCGTCCGACTGCGCTCGCGGCGCTCCTGGCCTGCGCGGCTTCCTGGGCGCCCGCCGCCCGCGCTTCCGACGCCGACCTGGCCCTGGCGCAGCTCGAGCGCGCACAGGAGGCCCACGACCGCGCCGTCGGGCTGCGCCGCACGGACCCGGCGGCGAGCCTTGCGGCCTTCCGCGACGCCGCGCGCGAGTGGGAGCGCGTGCGAGGCGCCGGCGCCGAGAACGGGCCGCTCGAGTTCAACCTGGGCAACGCGTACCTGGAGGCGGGCGACCTGGGCAACGCCATCGCCTGCTACCGGCGGGCCGAGCGGTTCCTGCCCGGGAACGCGGACCTCGCCCACAACCTGGCGGCGGCACGGTCGCAGGTGCCGGATGCGGTCGGCCGCGGCGGCACCACGCTCCTCGTCGACACGGTGGCCAGCTGGTGGCACGTGGTGCCGGGCCACGTGCGGGCGTCGATCGGGCTCGCCTGCTGGGCCGCGCTCTGGCTGCTCCTCTCGGTCCGCGCGCTCGCGGGGACGGGGCTCCCGCGCCCGGCGGACATGGTGGTGCGCGCCTCGGCGTGGGCTGCGCTCGCGGGCGCGGCGCTGCTCGGCGGCACGGCGATCGTCGATGCCCTCCTCCGCGGCGCGAGGCCCCCGGCCGTGCTGCTCGATCCGAGCACGGTGCTGCGCAAGGGCAACGGCGAGGGCTTCGAGCCGGCGTTCGTCGAGGCGCTCGGCGCTGGCGTGGAGTGCACGGTGACGGAGGAACGGCCGGGCTGGGTGCGGCTCGAACTTCCCGACGGCCGGTCCGGATGGGCGCGGGACACGCAGGTCGCGCGCCCGTGAGCCGCAGCGCCCCTGAGGCGCAGCGCCCCTGAGGCGCAGCGCCCGGAAACGCCGCGCCCCGGCCGAGGGGGCCGGGGCGCGAAACGGAGAGGGTGGGATTCGAACCCACGAGTAGGACGAGCCCACTACTAGTTTTCGAGACTAGCTCCTTCAACCGCTCGGACACCTCTCCAGCGGTCGGCACATTGTATCGGCGGGATGCCGGCGGGACTTCAGCGGCTCCCCGGGCGTTCAGCCCCCGGGGCGCTCCGGCGTTGGCTGCCCGGCCGTGCAGGAATCCCCGTCGCAGCAGGGCTGGATGTTCATTCCGCAGGCGGCGCACTGGCCGTGCCCGTGCACCTCGACCACGCGCAGCGGCAGGCCGCAGCGCGGGCATCGCGGGCGGCCCGATGCAGGGTCGGCGGCCACGGCCTCAGTCCCGCGTGGTGAGGACGAGCACGCCCGCGACCACGAGCGCGATGCCGGAGAGCTTCCGGGCGGAGGGCTCCTCGCCGAGGAGGACGAACGACAGCAGCGCCGCGACGGTCGGCGCCAGCGCGAAGGCCACGGGCTTCACGCGGCTCACCTCCCCGACCGAGAGTCCCAGGTAGAAGAACGCAAGGCCGAGTGCGCCGGCGGCGAGCCCGGCGCCCAGCACCAACTTCCACCAGGTGGCCGCCGAGGCCTGCATCCACCCGGCGGGTTCGCGCGCGGCGGAGACGCCGAGCGGCTCCAGCCAGCCGCGCGTCGCGGCCAGCCAGGCCAGCCAGACGACGGGGAGCGCCACCGTGGCGCGCACGGCGATCGCGGTCATCGGCCCGACCTCGCCGGACCTCAGCGCGCTCTTCGCGGCGAGCTCGCCGATGCCCCAGCACGTGCCGGCGAGGATGGCGAAGACGATCGCTGCCATGCGGCCGAGGATACGGCCGGGCGCGGGCCCCGCCGGAAAGGGACGACCCCGCCCGAGAGGGGCGGGGCCGCGGTTTGCAGGTCGCTGCGCAGGTCGCCGTCCGGGTCGGCTGCGGCGCGGGCCGGCTCAGCGGGCCGAAGGGGCCTCGAGGCCGCTGGCCTCCCAGTCGATCGTGATCTTCTCCTGCACGATCTCCTCGATCACCACCTCGAAGTCGGTCCGGCCCTCGCGCTCCACCAGGGGGCGCGCGCCGTCGACCAGCTCGCCGAGGCGGCGCTGGATCAGGGCGGTCAGCTTGAAGCGGCCGCCGAGCCGCTGGACGATCTCATCGCTCTTCAGTGCGTCGATCAAGGGGAAGCTCCGGTGTCCGGAGGGGTGCGGCCGACCGCGGCCTGCCCCGTCCGAGCCGCGCAGTATAGGCAGCCCGGGCGGGCCGTCCAAGCGCCGAGAACATCCGGTCCCGTCGGCCGGACGCGCCGGGTGGCAGGGGTAGGCTCCGGCCGTGGAGCCCACCGGACAACGATTCCCGGCCGCCCTGCGGGTGAAGCGCGGTGAGGACTTCGACCGGGCGTACGCCCTGCGGCGCCGCCGCGACTGCGGGGCCATCGTGGTGTACGGGGCCCGCAACGGCCTCGGGGTGACCAGGCTGGGGCTGAGCGTGTCCCGCAAGGTCGGGGGCGCGGTGCGGCGCAACCGCGTGAAGCGCCTGCTGCGCGAGGCGTTCCGCGCCGCGCAGCGCGCGCTGCCCGCGGGACTGGACCTCGTGGTGGTGGCGCGCCCGCACCCGGAGTGGCCCGGGGAGCGCTACCGCGCCGCGCTCGCCGAGAGCGCCGCCGAACTCGACCGCGCCCTGCCCCGCGATCACGGCACCGGGTCGTGACCGCACCCGCCGAGCGGGTTGCAGCGCGCGATGCGCCAGGCGCCGAGCGCGATCCCGCGCACGGCCCCGTGCCGCTCGATCGCCTCCAGCGCGTACTGCGAGCACGAGGGCTCGAAGCGGCACCAGCCCCGGGTCATCCACGCCAGGCGTCGCCGGTACCAGCGGATGCACGCGGACGCCCCGCGCGCGGCGACGCCCCTGCGGACCCCGGTCCCCTCAGGCATGGCGCACCGGGTTCCGCACCGAGCCGACGCCCTCGATCGACACCTCGACCACGTCGCCCGGCTGCAGGAACACCTTCGGGCTGCGGCCCGCGCCCACGCCCGACGGCGTGCCGGTGAGGATGACGGTCCCCTCGAGGAGCGTCATCCCGCGCGAGAGGTCGGCGATGATGCGCGCCACCGGGTGGAGCATGAGCGACGTCGGCGCGTCCTGCATCACCTTCCCGTTGAGCGTGGTCACGATGCGCAGCGCCTGCGGGTCGGGGATCCCGGCGGCGGGCGCGACCGCCCCGAGCGGGCAGAACGTGTCGAAGCTCTTACCGCGGCAGAACTGCCCGCCGCTTCCCTCCTTCTGCCACCAGCGCGCCGTCACGTCGTTGGCCGCCGCGTAGCCGCGAACCGCGCCGAGCGCCTCGCGCTCCGGGACGTCGCGGCAGGTCCGGCCGATCACCACGGCGAGCTCGCCCTCGAAGTCCACCTGCGGGCCGTGGTCGTCGCAGATGGGCGGGATGACGATCGGGTCGCCGTCGCCGCAAGCGCAGGCCGGGTTCTTCAGGAAGAGCATGATGCGCTCGGGCGCGGCGGCGCCGAGCTCGGCGGCATGGTCGGCGTAGTTGCGGCCGACGGCGAGGATGGCGGGCGGGACGGGCATCCGGACGAGGCTAGCCGCGCGCTCAGCGCTTGCGGTCGCCGGATCCTTCCTTGAAGCTCTCCTGCCGCTCCCGGCGCCGCTCCGCCTCCGCCGCCCTGCGGGCCCGGTACTCGTCGATGCCGGGAGGGGGCGGGAACAGGTTCGCGGCGGTGGCGCCCGCCGCGCCGAGCGGGCTCGCCGCGATGTCCTGCGTGATGCGCTTCAGCGAGGGGTCGTAGACCATGCAGCGCTGGTCCTCCGGGAGCCGGGAGTAAACGGTGAGCCGGTCGACGAGCGGAAGCGAGGGATCCTGCATGATGCCGACCAGCGTGTCCTCCGTGCTGCGCTCGAGCGAGCCCAGCAGGTCGGCCAGCCGCGCGTCGCCCATCTTGGTGCGGAAGTCGGTGTAGCGGTTCGTCTTGAAGTACTCGGTGAGGTCGCGCGCGTAGGCCAGCGCGTCGTCGAGCACCTTGCGCTTGCCCAGCAGGTAGCACTCCAGGAACCCACGCCTGAGGACGGCGAGGACGTCGGTCCGCGCCGTGTCGGGCATCGCCTCGTACTCGCCGTAGGTGGCGTTGCGGACGAAGACGTCCACGGGCGCCACGTACTTGTTGTTCGGGATCAGGCCGCCGCGCCCGCACAGACGGTCCAGCTCGTCCAGGATGCGCTGCGCCTCCTCGATCTCGCCGGCGTGGTAGAGCTCGCGCACCGCCTGCGCCATGAAGTTCTCGTAGAAGTCGACGAAGGTGTCCGGGCCGCCGCCGCGCGCCTTGAAGTGCTTCTGGTAGAGCTCGCGGAAGTAGCGGTCGATCGGCTTGATCCACCGCGTGTCGTACAGGCGGGACGGATTGTCGTTGGAGAACGGGTCGACGCGGACCAGCCCGGAGTGCGCGAGCGCCTGCATGGCCTGGATGGTGGTGCGGTCGTCGTTGAGGATGCGGTAGATGTCCTCGTCGTTGTTGTAGCGCTCCGCGCCGATCTCGCTGCCGAGCTTGGACCAGTAGAAGGCGTGCGCCTGCGGGTGGCGCCAGTCGAGGGGACCGAAGTCCCGCGTGAAGGCGGCCATGCGGGCGGGGTCCATGTTGTAGTCGTCGAGCAGCACGCGCCTGCGGACGAACGCCACGAGCTCCTCGCGGGCCTTCTGGTTTGCCGGGTCGGAGAGCACGTCGTCGAGGGCCGCGTACACCGGGTCGCGGCGGCGGAACTGCTCCTGGAGGCCGAAGAACCGCGCATATCCGCCCGTGGAGCGGAGCGCCTCGCGCCGTCCCTCGGTCATGGCGAAGTCGCGGTCGAGGCGGAGCGACCACTTGGGGTCGAAGGCCCGCATGCGGGCCTCGATGGCGGCCACCAGGCCGGCCACCTCCGGATGGCGCGCCACCAGCTCCTCGTAGGTCGCGGGGGCGTCCGCGATCCGCTGCATCCAGGCGGCGCGCTCCTCGGCGGAGACCGGCGGCTCCCCGAGAAGGAAGTGCCACTCCTTCGCCAGCTCGCGCTTGTAGAAGAGGTGCGCGTCGTCGCTCAGGCCGTCGACCTTGTGCGCGAACCACCAGCCGAGCTCCTTGTAGAGGATCAGGTCGTTGGGGTTGTAGCGGATGCCCTTGTTGCGGACGAGGTCGATGCCCTCGTTCACGAGCCTCCAGCGCTCCTCCGGCGTGCCCATGAGGACGGACAGGTTGTAGGCCAGGTTGTGGCCGTGGAAGGCCCACACCTCGCCGAAGCGCGGCTGCAGCTTGGTGATGAGGTCCGCCAGCCGCCGGGCGTCGTAGTACTGGCCCAGCTCGCGCATCTGCTGCAGGCGGATCCACAGGTAGTCGACCACCAGGCCGCGCACCGCGCCGATGGCGGCGCCCACGGCGACGATCGGCGGCGCGCCCTCGACGGAGACGTCCGTGTAGCGGAGCTTGGCGGCGTCGCTCTCCGAGACGATCCTGGGCAGCAGCGCGCCCGCGCCGACCGCGGCGGCGAGCGCGGACGAGGCCGCCAGGAGCTGGATCGGGCGGTCGCGCATGGGTCAGCCGTTGCCGCCGTAGACGGCCATCTCCTTGCGCCGAACGCCCAGCCAGCCGACGGCCAGGGTCCCGAAGGTCCACAGGAAGCCGATGCCCAGCGCGGCCTGGGACAGCGCGGCCCAGGTGATGGAGCGGCCCTGCGCGAGCGAGTCGCTCGGGCTGCGCGCCGAGAATCCGCGCAGGAGGAACTCGACCGCGGTCGCGACGCCGAGCACCGCCTGCTGGAAGGCCCAGATGACGACGCCGCTGCGCTCGTCGGGGTTCCAGTTGGAGAGCGCCGTCGAGAGGAACGGCGCGAGCGTCGCCAGCGCGAACACGCCGAAGGCCAGGAGCACGGCGATCGGGAAGCTGAGGAGCGCGCCCGCGCACACGGCGAGCGCGGCCAGGAACGCGATCTTGCACAGGTCGACCGCCGCGGCGGAGGCCAGGTTGCCCGCGAAGGTCGAGTCCTCCGCCATGACCTCCAGCGAGTCGTCGGTCATGAACATGGTGATCGTGCCCGGAACGGGCTGGTTGGACGCCTCGTCCCAGCCGGCGCTGAAGATGCGGATGCGCAGCGTGCCGTCGGGGTCGACGAACTTCGGGTCGAGCGCGACGGTGTACGGCTCGCCGGGCACCCACTCGCGCAGCTCCCAGGAGCCGGCGTCCTTGCCCGACGCGTACTGGATCATCGCCGGGAAGCGCATGTGCTCGTCCTCGCCGCCGCCGTGGAAGCGGTAGCGCAGCGAGACGCGCCGTCCGGAGTCGACCGCGCCGCGGAGGCCGCGGAAGGTGAACTCGCGGCTGTCGCCCGGGCCGATGCGGCGCTGCTGGTCGAGGAACTCTCGCTTGCGGCGCGCCGCGATCGTGCGGCGGATCTCGGCCTCGTCGCGGAGCCCGTTGGCGATGTCGGCCCGCATGACGCCGTCCGACTCGATCTCGGCGTCGATCGCCTCGCGCAGCGCGGCGGCGTCCATCTCCTGGTACTCGGGCAGCGTGCCGACGCGGCCGATCAGCACGGTCTCGCGCACGTCGCGGGCGTCGCGCTCGTCGAGGGGGCGCTGCGCCGCCAGGTAGCGCGCGCCGAGGCCCAGGAGCAGCGTCCCGCCGACGACGACGGTCATGCCGAGCGCGAGCGTGCCGAGCCACTTGCCGAGGAGCCACCCGCCGCCCGAGACGGGCTTGGTGACCACCGACCACACCTGGCGGTCGCGCACCTCGAAGGCGCTGGTGGCGCAGCCGAACAGGATGACGAAGATGGCGGCGAACGCGTAGGCCACCGTGTGGCCCCAGTCGAGGAACGCGGGAATCGCCTGCAGCAGCGCCTCGCCGCGCTCGCGCGACAGCGCCAGGAACGGCAGGAGCAGCGCCACCGGCAGCGCGAAGCCCGGGAGCGCCAGCGTGCGGATTCCCTCGAGCGCCGTGTTGCCCGCGACGGCCACCGGGCCGCTGCGCGCGGAGAGCAGCAGCCGCACCGACTGCCACAGGAAGCCGAACAGCAGGAAGCAGAGCGCGGCGCTCACCGTCCACTGCGCGGCCGCGGTCCAGCCCATCCGCCAGCAGAACGCGGTGACCGCGGCAACCAGCAGGCCGCCCTCGAGCGCCGGGAGCAGGAAGCCGGCCCAGACCGCACCGAGCGCCGCGGCGAGCGCCCCGGCGAGGAGCACCGCCACCGCGGGCGGGCTCTTGACGAGCGCATAGGGCATCCACGCGGGCACCTGGTCGGCGAGCATCCGCCAGGAGAGGTCCTCCTTGGTCTCCGCGGGCATCTCGCCGCGGCCGTCGAAGAGGTCGAGCGGCCGGCCGACGACGAGCGGGCCGCCGTAGTCGCGGTCGCCGACGCGGACCATGCCGCGCTCGATGAGCTGCACGGCGGCCGGGTCGCGGCGCGCGGCGGAGCACTCCCGCAGGGCGTCGAGGATGGCGACGCGCTGCGCGGCGAGGCTCGAGGAGGTCCGCACCAGCGGCACGCCCACCGCCGCCGTCCCGGCGACGGCGAGCACCGTGGCCGCGATGCGCGCCGCGCGCGTCGAGAGGCGCGCGCGGAGCAGTTCGTGGAGCCGCCGCAGCAGCTCGGTCACGGACGCCCGCCTCCGCCCAGCAGGTCGTCGATGACGCCGCGGTCGACGTCGGGCGCGGGCCTCGGGGGCGCTGCACCGGGACGGCCGGCCGCGGGCGGCTGCGCGGCGGCGGGGGCCGCCGGGGCCGGCGGCGGGGGCGCGACCAGCCGGTCGAGCTCCGCCCGGTCGGCGGCGGGTGCCGCGGGGACCGGGGCGGCCGCCGCGGACGCCGCCTGCGCCGGCGCGGGCGCCGACTCGAGCGCCGCGATCAGTTCGCTGCCCTCCCCGCGCCCGGCGTCCTCGCCGAGGAGGAACGCGGCGGTGGGGCCGCCGGCGAGCGCGCCGCTCGTCGTGGCGCGGTCGGCGCGGGCCTGCTCGACGATGCGGAGGAAGAGGTCCTCGAGGCGCTGGCGCGGGGCGGCGATGCGCTCGACGTCCACGTGCGCGGAGTCGTGCAGCGCGCTGCGGACGCGCGCCTCGGCGGCGGCGTCGAGCCGGGGCACGGTGATCACCGTCCGGCCCGTGTCCTCGAGCAGCTGGTCGACGGTGCCCTCGCTGCGGATCCTGCCGCCGTAGAGGATCACCATGCGGTCGCAGACGTCCTGCACGTCGTCGAGCTGGTGGCTGGAGAGGAGGATGGTCTTCCCGCGGCGGCCGAGGTCGAGGATCAGGTCCTTCACCTGCCGCGACCCGAGCGGGTCGAGGCCCGAGGTCGGCTCGTCGAGGATCAGGAGGTCGGGGTCGTTGATGAGCGCCTGCGCGATCCCCAGGCGCCGCGCCATGCCCTTGGAGAACTCGCCCACCTGCCGGTCGGCGGCGTGCGTCATGCCGACCATCTCCAGGAGCTCCGCGGTGCGGCGGCGCCGCACGGCGCGGTCGAGGCCGAAGAGCTTGCCGTAGAAGTCGAGCGTCTCCGCAGGCGTGAGGAAGCGGTAGAGGTAGCTCTCCTCGGGCAGGTAGCCGATGCGCCGCTTGACCGCGACGTCCGACGGCTCGCGGCCGAACACCGAGAGCAGCCCGCGGGTCCGGTGCAGAAGCCCCAGGATCATCTTGATGGTGGTGCTCTTGCCGCTCCCGTTGGGGCCGAGCAGCCCGAAGATCTCGTCGCGCTCGATGCGGAAGGAGATCCCGTCCACCGCGACCGCCTTGCGGCGCATCCAGAAGTCGGAGAAGACCTTGGTGAGGCCGTTCGCCTCGACCACCACGTCAGCCGACGGCATCTCGCGGGTCATCGGGGGCCTCCTGGGCGCATCACTCGCGGCCGAAGCCGCCGCTCGCCGAGCGGTCGAGCCGGCGACCGGGCGCGTCGATCATGATCTGGCGGCTGCCGAGCTGGTACTGGTCGCCGCCGACGGGTTCCTGGGCGCGGCGCTTGCGGCGCTCGACCTCGGCGTTGCGCCGCGCCTGCATGACGTCGTTGGAGCTCTCGAGGCCCAGGTTGAAGTCGCCTCCCTCCTCGGGGGCCGCGACGACCTCCGCGGTGGGCGAGGAGAGCACCTGGCGCAGCGCGTCCAGCCAGAGGGTGCGCACGAGCTGCCCCGGGTTCTCCCGGAACGCGGGGGCCAGGCCCGCCAGGCGGCCGGCCTCCTTGCCCAGCGTGGCGCGGACGGTGGTTCGGTAGGCCTGCGCACGGGCGATGATCGCCGAGGTCCGGCCGACGGCGGAGCCCGCCTCCAGCCGCTCGCCGATCCGCTGCATGACCGCGTCCGCGGCCGCGAGGTCGTTGCGCGAGAGCTCGGCCTCGTACTCCTGGACCAGCGCGAGCAGCTCCTCCCAGCCGGCGCCCGCCATGCCGACGAGGGTCTTGTTCGCCTCCTGCTGCGCCTTCTCGAGCGCGAGCTTCGCCTCCTCGCGCGCCTCCTGCACGCGGCCGAAGGCGTTGCGGATGGCGAGCGGCGCCATCCGCTCCGCGAACACCACCGAGGAGACGCGGACGCCGGCGCGCATGGCGTCGAGCGTCCGCTGCGCACCCTCGCGCAGCGCGTCGGCCGGCGCGTCGCGGTTCTCGAGGAGCTCCTGCAGCGTGAACTGCGCGGCCACCTGCACCATGGACCGGCACAGCGCCTTGCGGACCACCTCCCGCAGGGCGTCGGGGCGGAACTCGGCGAGCGTGCGGACCGGGTCGTCGACGAGGTACTCGGCCACGATGCGGACGTGCGCGAGGTCGCCGTCGGCGGTGACGAGCGAACCGTCGCGGCCCGGACGGATGGGGTCCGCGGTGGTCGTGGAGGCCGCGGCCAGCTCGACGGTGGAGGCGCCCTGCGGGAAGCGCGGGAAGAACTCGGAGTTCAGCTCGACCGCGTCCTTCTGCGGGAGGAGCACCACCTCGCCGACCGGGTACGGCCAGAAGGGCTGCAGCCCCGGCGAGACCTGCTCGGCCCCCGGGCCGCCGACGATGCGGCCGAACAGCGTCTTCACGCCCGTCTGCCCCTCCTGCACCTGCTGGAAGCCGCTGAGGAGGAAGACCGCCACCAGCGCGAGCATGGCAAGCTGCAGCACCCGGTAGCTCAGGCGCAGCGCCTCGGCGAGCGACTGGTTGGCCGGGTCCATCGCCTCGCGCATGGCCGCCTGCGCGCCGGCCGTGGCGCCGACGTCGAAGCGCGCGCTCGCACCGCGGCGCGGCGCGTCGGACTCGGGCAGGTCGTTGTCGGTCGGCTCTGTCATGGCGGATTCGGGGTCACTTGCGCGCGGCGCCGGGCTGGGGGATGCCCTTCGCGTCGACCGGCGCGTCGAGGTCGATCAGGTGGAACGGCGCGCGGGTCGTGTCGGTGATGTACGTGGTGCTCTCGGCGAGCGACGCCTTGAGGGTGTCCAGCCAGGCCAGGAAGATGGCGAGCTCGGACTCGGCCTTCATCTCCTGGTAGTAGCGCGTGGCCTCCTCGTTTCCCTTGGCCTCGATGCGCGCGGCCCACTGGTCGGCGAAGTTCATGATGATGTCCGCCTGGCTCTTCGCCTGGCTGCGGATGGCCTCCGCGGCGCTGGCGCCCTTGGCCTCCTCCAGGTTGGCGAGCGTCTCCTGCACGGCGGCCATGCGCCGCAGGACGGCGACCGAGGTCTTGCTGGGCAGCACCACCTGAGAGATGCCCACCGAGACCGGCTCGGTGCCCGCCAGGCGCGTGCGGCGCAGGTCCTCCAGGATCGACGCCTCCGCCTCGGCGAGCTTGCTGCCCTGCCCGACCAGGTCGCCGAACCGGTAGCTGCCGATCGCGCGCAGGGCGCCCTGCAGCTGCGTCTCCAGCGCGGGCTGGGCGCCCTCGAGCGAGGAGTAGCTGGTGAAGAAGCGCAGCGCGGCGTCGGGCTCCGCGTCGATGCGCCAGGTCATGTACGCCTGCACCAGGACCTGCTGGCCGTCGCGGGTGAGCACGGTCTCGAGCGGGCTCTCGACCAGCTGCTGGCGGGTGTCCAGGCGCGTCACCTGGTCCACGAAGAAAGGGGCCTTCAGGTGGAGGCCCGGGTCCTTCACCACGCCCGCGGGCTTGCCGAAGCGCGTGACGATGGCGATCTCGTGGAAGTTGACCGTGTACGTCGTGTTGTAGAGGACGAGCACGCCCACGATGAGCGCCCCGACGACGATGCCGATGGTGCGGTTCATGGCTTCAGTTGCCCCCCGCGGCGGCGGGGTTCTCCTTCTTCTCGAGGTAGTCCGCCAGGTTCAGGCCGGACTCCGCCTGCTTCATGGTCATGTCGATCTCCGCGCGTCCGGGGACGCCCGGCCCGAGCACGTACTTGACGCGCACGCCGGAGAGCGCGCGCCCGAGCACCTGCATGGTGCGGAACTGCTTGTAGAGCTCGGGCGCGGCGCGGAACGACGGCGCCTGGCCGAGCACCTCCGCGGAGTCGCCCGCGGCGCCCATCACGATCGCCCACCTGCGGGCGCGGGCGGCGCCGATCACGCTCGCGGCCGCGCCGGTGCTGCCGGCGACCAGCCGCTCCGCCTCGGCGCGCAGCGGCGCGGCGGCCTCGGGGCCCTGCTCGCGCTCGGCGCGGTCGACGGCCTCGATGGCGGCGACGATCTCCGCGGCGCGCTCGGGGCTGCCGGCGATGGCGGCCATCGTGGCGCGGGCCGTGCGCTCGGCCTCCTCGCGGAGCTTGCGCGCGTTCTGCACGTCGATCGAGACCTCCTCGAACATGCCGACGCCCTCCCCCACCGGCGGGCGAAGCGCGGGCACCTGGAGCGCCACCACCTCCACGCCGGTCCGGGCCGCGTCGAACGCCGCCTGCACGCGCTCGCGCAGGGTCCGCACCAGGGAGTCGCCGCGGGGGGCGAGCACGGAGTCGAGCGGCTGCGTCGACATGTGCAGCGTCACCTCGCGCAGCGCGATGCCGCGCAGGAGGCGCTCGCGCATCGCGGTGCCCGTGCGCCGGACGCGCGTGTCGGCCGAGAGCTCGAGCCAGTCGAGGAGCCCGCCGGGGGCGATCCGGTAGTCGACCACCACGTCGGCGTCGACGAGCGCGAAGCGCTGCGACACCTCGCGCGAGGAGGCGTCGGGCGAGTCGGCATCCCGCGCGCCGGGCGCGCCGTCCTTCAGCTCCGCGGGGACCTCGGGCGCGGCGACCAGGTACGGGTAGC
The DNA here is from genome assembly GCA_044351405.1 of Phycisphaerales bacterium. Lineage (GTDB taxonomy): Bacteria > Planctomycetota > Phycisphaerae > Phycisphaerales > SM1A02 > UBA966. The sequence goes on along the minus strand of JBILFU010000001.1, from coordinate 27,286 downwards.
GGTCCGAGTCGCGGGTCTCGTCGTCCTCCCAGACGTTGACCTTCTGCACCTTCAGCGGCTTCGGGCCGAGCGCGAGCGTCCGGATCCGGCCGACGTCCTCGACCAGGGCCGTCTCGAGCGGCCACGGCCACTTGAGCATGACGCTGGACTCGCAGGGCTCGCCCACGATCGCGCCGCCGCGCAGGCGCACGGCCTGCTGGCCGGGCGGCACCACCACGACGCACGAGAGGAGGACGAGCGCGCCCGCGCCCAGCGCGAGCAGCCACGCCGTGCTCCGCAGGAGCAGCTGGTACCCCCAGCTGGAGGTGATGTCGAAGCCGAACTGGTAGTTGACCGCCTCGTTGATGGAGCGGACGATCGAGTCGGGCGCCGCCACCAGGCCGAGGACGCGGGAATCGAACGCCGCCCGCGGGTTGTCGCCGGCGCGGCGCGGCCGGTACAGGCCGAGCACCAGGTTGAGGACCACCTCCGCGGCGAAGGCGACCTGCGCGCACCCGACGGCGAGGACGATCGGCTCGAGCACCTTGGCCTTGCCGAGCGCCGTGGCGACCAGGCCGCCCGCGATCGCCGTGAGGACCAGGGCCGTGGCGACCATGAATCCCGCGCCGCCGCGCAGGTTCTGCCAGGCGGGCTGGCGGGCCATGCCCGCGACGAAGCGCGAGAAGATGAAGGCCGCCAGCGCCAGGCCGACGCACACGGCGAGCTGCCAGCCCGTCGAGGAGCCCACCGAGAAGCGGGCGACGTCCGGGACGTCCGGGCCGGGGGGCAGCGACAGCGAGTTGACGTACGCGACCGTCGCGACGCCGGTCCAGCCCAGGAACCCGGCGATCGCCAGGCTGGCCAGGGGGAGCATGACCCGCTGCATGAGCTGCAGGCGGCGCGCCGCCACGCGGCCGTCCGTGGAGCGCTCGGAGTCGAACACGGTCGACGCGGCCCGCGATGCCCCGAGCTCGTCGGCCTCCGCGGCCTCGAGGGCCGCGAGCCGGTGCTGGTGGAACAGCACGACGAGCACAGCCCAGCCCGCGCACCCGGCGACGCCGAACGCGACGGCGCTCGAGAAGGCGGTGCTGCCGAGCAGGCGGCCCACCAGGAGCAGCGCCAGCGTGACGACGGCCTGGAGGACGAGGCCGAGGCCGGCGATGCGGGTGGCTTGCTGGTATGCGTACTGGTCGATGCGCATCGCGGGCGGTCGGCGGGAAATCGGGGCGCTGCGGTCCGGACGGGAACGGGCGTGCCAAGGTAGTGTATTCCCGCCGCCGAGGAGCCGTCCCGGCGCGGACGAGGCCCGCCATGGACTTCCTTCCCCAGCTCTGGGCGATCGCCCGCAACACCGCCGTCGAGTGCGTGCGCCAGCCCGTCACCCTGGCCGTGCTGGTGGCGGGCGTCCTGCTGATCGTGCTGTCCGTCCCCTTCAGCGGCTTCACGCTGATGGACGACCAGCGGATGTTCGTGGACCTGGGGCTCTCCACGGTGTTCGTGTGCGGCACCGTGCTCGCGGCGTTCCTGGCCACCAGCGCGCTCAGCAGGGAGATCGAGGTGCGCACGGCGCTCACCGTGGTCTCGAAGCCCGTGGGCCGCCCGGTGTTCGTCTGGGGCAAGTTCCTCGGCGTGGCGGCTGCGCTCACCGCCTGCACCGCGTTCCTCTCGTGCGCCTTCATGCTCACGGACATGCACGGCACCATGCCGACCGTGATGACGCCCTACCACTTCCCGGTGCTCGCCCTCGGCATCGGGGCGCTCGCCGCGACGGTGGCGGCGTCGGCGTGGTGCAACTACTTCTACGGGTGGAGCTTCCCGGCATCGGTGCTCGGGTTCGGGCTGCCGCTCCTGGCGGTCGCGTACCTCGTGTGCCTGGTGTTCGGCAAGGACTGGACCCCGGTGGCGCCGGCGGCGCAGTTCCGCGGGCAGCTCTGGGTGGCCATCTCCATGATGTGGCTGGGGCTGCTGGTGCTGGCGAGCATCGCGGTCGCCACGTCGACCCGGTTCGGGCAGGTCGTGACGCTGGGCGTCACCTTCGGCAGCTTCCTGATCGGCCTGATGAGCGACTGGCTCTTCGCGCGGCCCATGCGCGAGCTGTCCGCCACGCTCGAGCGGCTTGCCGCCGAGGGCAGCCCGGGCACGGCGTTCGACGCGGCCCACGCCAAGCTGGCGGCGCTGAAGGCCGCCTACGCGGTGGTGCCGAATTTCCAGGTGTTCTGGCTCTCCGACGCGGTGCAGCAGAAGCGGGCGATCCCGCTCTCCTACGTGCTGCCCTCTGCCGCGTACGGAGTCCTGGCGATCGTCGCGGCGATGGGCATCGCCGTCGCGCTCTTCCAGCGCCGCGAGGTCGGCTGACCGCCGCCGGTCACTGACCGGCCTTGCGTGCGTCGGCCAGGCGCTTCTTGGCGTCCTTGAGCTGCTTGCCCAGCTGCTCGACGACGTCGCCGACGTCGAACCCGCCGAAGACGTTGGTGGCGCACGGCGGGCAGCGCTTGGCCCAGGCGAGCGCCTTCTCGAGCGCGGTCACCTGGTAGCGCAGCTGCTCGACCTCGGAGCCGCGCTGCACGCCCATGCCCTGCTGCATGCGCTGCAGGTCCTTCTCGCATTCCTTGTAGTTCCGGACCAGCGTTGCGGATGCCTTGCGGCCCGCGTCGCTGATCTCGTACCACTCCTGGAGGCCGAGCAGCGCGGCAAGCTCCTTCTCGCTGTCGGCGGTTCCCTTGCTGAAGCCCGAGTCGAGCGCGTTGCTGGCGTTGAAGGTGAGGTTCTCCTTCTCGTCGGAGAGCACCACCTCGCCGGGGAGGCCGGTGACCTTGTCGTGCCAGGTCACCTTGCCCGTGACCGGGTCCTTGGTGTAGGTGAGCACCGCGTTGGCGAGCACCATGGCCTCGAACACGGCGCGCGGGCGCCCGTTGCGCTCGACGATGGGCGCCACGTCGGTCCGGAACCGCTCGACGATCTCCGGCGGCGCGCTGTCCGCGCCGTTGATCACCATGGCCGCGCCCAGCGCGCCGACCTTGCGGAAGTAGATCTCGTCGCACTGCATGGAGGTGATGGCCGCGGCGGAGATGGCCTCGCGCACCCAGACCACGACGCGGTGGCGCTCGCGGACCTTGGCGATCGCGTCGATGATCTTGAAGATCTCCGTCACGCGGCCGCCGGGGCTGTCGATGTCGAGCACGATGATCTGGCCCGGGCCCCACTTGTCGGCCTCGGCGCCGATGTCGGCGATCTCCTTCGCGTTGGCCGTCTGGCCGACGCCCCCGGACCAGGGCAGCACGAACACGCCCGGCTTGGGCGACACCCGGTAGCCGCGCTCGTCGAGCGTGAAGCCGCGCGAGTCGACCTTGGCGCCGGCGGGCGCGGGCTGCTTCGCGGAGGTGCCGGGCGCGGCGGGCTGCGCCGGCGACGGGGGCGGCGCCGCGGCCGCCGCGAGGGCCGCGGAGCAGAGGAGCGCGAGGGACGGGGTGGTGGGGATCTTCATGGCTTGCCTCCTGGTGGGTCGCGCAGGCGCGTCAGCGTCCGAACGGCGCGCCGGGGCCGCCGCCGCCGCCGCCCTTCGAGCCCTTCGAGCCGCGCGTGGAGCTCTTGGACTTCTGGTAGGCGCGGATCTGCTCGTTGATCTGGTCCAGCGTGGTCCTCAGCTGCGTCTCGTCGATCCCGCGCGTCCACTGCCACATCCGCGCGAGCTGCGGCGACTGCTTGAAGTTCTGGAGCATCTTCTCGATGATGGCCTTCTTCTTGGAGAGCTCGCGCTCGTCGGCCATCTCCTCCTGGAACTCCTCCATCCACTTCTTGGACTCCTCGAAGCGGCGGCGCCAGGCGGCGTTGGAGTCGCGGAAGATCTTCTCGCCGCTGTCGATGATGGTGAACTCCGGGTAGCCCAGCTGCCCCAGGACGTCGGGGACGTCGTCCGCGAGGCCCTCGGTGAGCCCGGTGTCCTCCGCCAGCTTCGCCGGGAAGCGCGCCGCGGTCTCCATGGACGTGTCCACCACGATCCACGACCCGTCGGTGTCGGCGCGCCACCGGGTGCTTCGTCCCTCGATGTCGGCGCTCAGGACGCGGTCCGGGCGGACCAGCGCGTCCGCGAGCGCCTGCGGGTGGCCGCCCAGCTCCAGGACGCCCTTGGCGATCCCGGTCCAGGCGCTGAGCATCTTCGCCTTGATGTCGTCGTCGTTGCCGCCGGCGAGCTCGGTCACGATGTCGAGCCCGGCGATCTTCGAGTCGGGCGCCATGAACATGTAGGGCCACGCGAGCGCATAGACGCAGGAGACGCCGCGCGCGTCGACCACGTACATGACGCTCGGCACGGAGCCGATCTCCGACTGCAGCCGCGCCGCCAGGTCGCGGTAGTCGGTGATGGCGCTCGCCAGGCGGCGCGGGTCGACCTTGTCCTCGTCGGACGAGTTGGCGACCGCCTCCATGTAGGAGTCCTTCTCGCCGTGGTTGGAGGACTTCAGGCGGAAGACCACCAGGTCCGGCTTCTTCTCCTTGAGGTCGGCCAGGATCTTCGCGTAGACCACCTCGTGGATGTCGAGGCCCATCAGGCCCTCCATCGGGATCACGTAGACGTTGGGCGGCCGGCCGAACTGCGTGTCGACCGCGTAGGGGCTGGGGGCGTTCCGCTCCTCGGAACCTCGCCCGAGGGTGAAGGGCGGCGGCGCCTTCGCGGGAGCCTCGGCCGCGGCCGGGGCGGCCGTCCCGGGGCCGGCCCCCTCGGGGGACGCGGCGGGATCGGCGGAGCCGGGCGCGTCGGGGGCTTCGGGTGCGTCGGGGGCTCCCGACTGCGCGAACGCTGGGGCGGCGACGGCAAGCACGGCCACGAGGAAGAGCGTCTTCATGGGACCCCGAAGTCTACTCAGGATGCCGGAATCCACGATCGCACGGCCACGAGGGCGGCCGCCCGGTCGCGGACCGTGCCGTTGAGCTGCAGGTCGTAGGCGCGGTCGAGGAGCGGCCGGAACGCGGGCCCGGGGCTCATGCCGAGCGCCACGAGGTCGTCCCCGGTGACGAAGGGCGCCGGCGACAGTCCCTCCGCCTCCAGGGGCGGGAGGTCGGCCGCCACGGCGTCGGCGGCCGGATTCCCGGCCGCGCGCAGGATGGCCAGGGCGCCACGGAAGCCCGCCGCGGCCGCGAGGCGCTTGCGGCCCGCGCGGTCCGCGGAGGGCCACTCCGACGGGATGCGGCGAAGCTGCAGCAGGATCGCGGCCAGGAGGTCGCTCTCGCCGTTGGAGAGGACGAGGGCATCGCGCCAGGCGCGCTGGCGGGCCGCGGAGAGGTCCGGCCCCCCGCCCGGGCCCGGGCGGCCGAGCATCCACGCCGCGAGCGACTCCTCCAGCCCCGCCCCCGGCGGCAGCGCGGCGAGGATCGAGAGGTCGGGCACGGCCGGCGGCTCGAGCAGCACGGCGGCGGCCAGCCCCAGGTCCTCCACGAGCGACGCGGCACGCGCGCGGGTCGGGTGCGAGAGCATGCGCCGCACCTCGTTGCCGATGCGCTCGCGGCTCACCGCGGCGAGGTCACCCGCGAAGCGCCGCACGGCCGTCTCGGTGGCGGGATCGACGGCGAGCGAGAAGCGCGCCGCGAAGCGCGCGGCGCGGAGCGTGCGCAGGCGGTCCTCGCGCATGCGCTCCTCGGGCACGCCGATCGCGCGCAGGACGCGCGCCTCGAGGTCCGCGCGCCCGCCGACGTGGTCGATCACCTCGCCGCTCTCCGGGTCCTCGAACATGCCGTTGACGGTGAAGTCGCGGCGGAGCGCGTCCTCGCGGTCGTCGGTGAAGCGGACGCCCTCCGGCCGGCGGCCGTCGGCGTAGGAGCCGTCGGCGCGGAAGGTGGCGACCTCGACCGAGCGCCCGCCGTGCCGCACGAGCATCACGCCGAAGGACTCGCCCACGCCGATCGCGCGCGGGAAGACCCCGCGCACCTCCTCGGGCGACGCGTCGGTGGCGACGTCGTAGTCGGCCGCCTCGAGGCCGAGGAGCGTGTCGCGCACGCAGCCGCCCGCGAAGAGCGCGCGGAAGCCCGCCTCGCGGAGCCGCCTGGCGACCCACGCCGCGGCGACGCGCGGCGCGACCGGCGCGCCCTGCCCGCGGCCGTCGCCGCCGCTCACGGGGCGCCCTCCCAGTACGGGCGGTCGGCGGGCCCGGGCGCGGGCCACCTGCCGCCGGAGCGCTCGCGCATCCGCGCGCGGCAGCGCATGCGCAGCTCCTCGATCCGCCGGCGCATGCGCTCGAGCAGGACGTCCGCGCCCTCGCGCGACCACTCCTCGACCGTCGCCGCCGGGATCGGCTCGCCGACCTCGACCTCGAGGCGCCCGCGCAGGCGCGGCAGCGCGCGCGTCCGCGGCCACAGGTCGTTCGCGCCCTCGATCGCCATGGGGACGACGGGCGCGCGCGCCCGGCGCGCGAGGAGCGCGACGCCCGGCTTCAGCGCCTTGGTGCGGCCGTCCTCGTTGCGCGTGCCCTCCGGGAACATGAAGACGCAGCGGCCCATCGCCAGCTGCGCGATCGCCGTGCGCAGCGCGCCCATGTCCCCCGAGCCGCGCTCGATCGGCACCGCGCCGAAGCTCCGGATCAGCGCGCCGAACGGCGCGAAGCGGAACAGGCTCTCGCGCGCGATGATCGTGTACGGGCGATCGCGGATCGAGCTGCCGCAGACCGGCGGGTCGAGGAAGCTCTGGTGGTTGCTGACGACCAGGATGCCGCCCGAGCGCGGCAGGTTGGAGAGGCCCGTGACGCGGAGCCGCCAGACGAGGCGGAAGCCCCAGAAGAGGAGCGCGGCGCACAGCGTGAACCACGCGACGCTCAGCGCGCCGCGACCGGGCGCGCGGCGCGCCGCGTCGCCGAGGCCCATCATGCCGGCTGCGCCGCGCGGTGCGGCGCGAGGAGCGCGGGCGGGACGCTCGCGCGCACGCGGCGCTCGAGCTCCTCGACCACCTGGTCGAGGGAGAGGAGGCTGGTGTCGACGCGCTGCGCGCCCTCGGGGCAGAGGAGCGGCCCGTCGGATCGCGTCTCGTCGAGGTGGTCGCGCTGCTGGATCGCGCGCAGGACGGCCTCGTAGTCCGCCGGGCGGCCCTGCGCGCGCATCTGCTCGACGCGCCGGCGCGCGCGGACCTCCGGATGCGCGTCGAGGTAGAAGCGCACCGCGGCGTCCGGGAAGACCACCGACCCCTGGTCGCGGCCCTCCGTCACCAGGCGCGGGTGCGCGGCGCCGATGGTCCGCTGCGCGCCGACCATCGCGGCCCGCAGCGCGGCCTGGCGCGCGACCACGCTCACGACCACGTTGACGTCGGCGTCGCGGATCCGCTCGGTGAGGTCGCGCCCGCCGAGGAGGAGCCGCGGCGGATGGCACGACCAGTCGAAGGCCAGCCCCTCCTCCGCGATGCGCGCGGCGAGCGCGTCGCCGTCGTCGGCGGGCACGCCCTCGTCGATCGCCACCACCGCGGCCGCGCGGTACATCGCGCCCGTGTCGAGCACCTCGAGCCCCAGGCGCTGCGCGAGCTTCCAGGCGACGGAGCTCTTCCCCGTCCCGGCGGGACCGTCCATGGTGACGATGACGCCGGGCGACGCGGTCAATCCGCCTCCTCGCCGCCGTCCTCTTCGTCGTCCTCCGCGGGGTCGATCGCCGCGGCGAGCAGGTCGCGGGCGCGTTCGATGGTGGCGACCGGCGCGGTCTTGCCGGAGTAGTCGATGCACAGGGTGTTCTGGTAGCCGACGTTGCGGACCGCGTCGAGGAGCGCCACCAGGTCCCAGGAGTCGTGCTTGCCGGACTTGCCGAACGCCTTCACGCTCGCCTCGACCGCCTGCGCGTAGGGGCAGAGCCGGCGGATGAAGTCGCCCTCGTCGGCGGCGGCCGCCGCGTGCGCGAAGGTGGGCATGCTGCCGATGCGGAAGCCGCCGATCTTCTTGATGAGCTCGGCGAGGCGCTGCGGGTCGCCCGCCGGGCCGCTGCCCGGGCGAACCAGGAGGTGCGTCTCGAAGCGCTCGATCCCCGCGAGGGCGCGCTTCACGTTGGCGGCGTAGTGCTCGAACCGCTCCGGCGGCAGCGCCGCCAGCTCCACCGCGACCGCGGGCGCGCCCAGCTTGCTCGCGGCCAGGCCGAGCGTCTCGACGCGGCGCATCGAGCCCGCCGCGGCGTCGCCGCCGAAGTCGAGCGGAGTCTCGTCGACGAGCACCAGCACCGGGCAGCGCGCGCGGTCGGCGCGGTCGCGCAGGCGCTCGAGGTCCCTGGCGGCCATGCCGCGCAGGAGCGAGGAGAAGACGTTGAGGCCCTTCAGCCCGAGCTGCTCCGCCACGAAGTCGGGCACGTCGAGCGGGGCGATCGGCTCCTTCTCGCGCTTGACGTGCTGGAGGGACCGGGTGGAGACGGTGAGGAGCATCGGGGGAACCGGGAGGTCCGCAGTCTAACCACGCGGCTATCATTCCCGCCCCGAGCACGCCGCCGCGAGGATCGCGGCGCGGCCCGCACCCGGAGAACAGCGATGCCGAGCCCCGCCAACTGCCGCTACACCGAGACGCACGAGTGGTTCCGCCAGGAGCCGGACGGCTCCGTCACCATGGGGATCACCCAGCATGCGGCCGACGCGCTCACCGACATCACCTTCGTGGAGATGAAGCCGGCCGGGACCGCCGTCTCCGCGGGCGGCACCGTCGGCGAGGTCGAGAGCGTGAAGACCTCGAGCGAGATCTACGTGCCGTGCGCGGGCACCGTGGCCGCGGTGAACGACGCGGCGCACAAGGATCCGTCGCTCCTCAACAGCGACCCCTTCGGGAAGGGCTGGCTGGTGCGGCTCTCGGGCTGCGACCTCTCGAAGGCGGCCGGCCTCATGGACGCCGCCGCGTACGACAAGCAGAACGGGCACTGAGGTGGCGACCGGCGGGCCGAGCGACGCGGTCGGCGCGGCCGAGGTCGGCGGCGTCCCGGCGGGCACGGCCTTCGTGCGTGCGCGCGGCGTGCGCAAGACCTACCGCGCCGGCGATCGCGGCGTGGCGGCGCTGCGCGGCGCGGACCTCGAGATCGCCGAGCCCGGCTTCTACGGCATCATGGGGGCGTCCGGCAGCGGCAAGAGCACCCTGCTCTACCTGCTTGCGGGGCTCGACCGCGCCGACGAGGGCGAGATCGAGGTCGGCGGCGCGCGCATCGACCGGATGACCGAGGACGAGCTCACGCTGCACCGCCGCAAGCGGATCGGCGTGGTCTTCCAGCAGTACAACCTGCTGCCCACGCTGACGGCGCTCGAGAACGTGATGCTGCCCGGCATCCTCGACGGCGGAGACCGCGGCGCGCTCGAGGCGCGGGCGAGGGAGCTGCTCGGCACGCTCGGCCTCGCGGACCGCGCGACCCACCGGCCCGAGGCGATGTCGGGCGGCGAGCAGCAGCGCGTCGCGATCGCGCGCGCCCTCCTCTTCGAGCCGCCGGTGCTCTTCGCCGACGAGCCGACGGGCGCGCTCGACAGCGCCAACAGCGAGCGCATGTGGCGGATGCTCGACGAGCTCGCGTGGGAGCGGCGCATGGTCGTCCTGATGGTGACGCACGAGCCGGCCGCGGCCGCGCACTGCAGGCACGTGTTCGTGATCCGCGACGGCGTCGTCGCGGGCGGCTTCGATACGAAGGGAATGAATGCGAGCGACCTGGTGGTTCGCGCGTCAGGGCTTGGCGGCCAGGCGCGGTAGGACCGCGCTGCTGGCGCTGGCGGTCGTCCTCGCGAGCACGCTCGTGGCGGCTGTGGCGTGCGGCCTCGAGAGCGCGCGCGGCAACGCCGAGGCGAGCCTGCGCCGGTCGATCGGCGGCACCGACGCGCGGCTCGTGAACCGCTTCGGCGCGGCGTTCGACGCGGCCGAGGCGGAGCGAGTGCGCGCGCTGCCCGCGGTCGAGGCGGTGGGGACGAGCCTCGGCGGCTCGCTGTCGCTCGTGCGCGCCGACGGCGGCACCGGCGACGACGGCAAGCCGCGACGCACGGTCGCGCAGGTGCGCGGGCTCGACTCCGCGGGCGACGCGCGCTTCCGGATGCAGGAGATGCGCGAGGGCCGGCTGCCGGAGCGCGCCGGGGAGATCGCGATCGACCCGCTGACGGCCAGGGCGCTCGCCGCGGGGACCGGCGACCGCCTGCAGGTGCAGCGCTTCGGCGACCCGATCGACCTCACGGTGACCGGCATCATCGACCGCGCGACGCTCGGCGCGCTGCAGCGGCCCTACGCGGTGGTCGACCGCGGCACGCTCGTGGAGGCCTCGGGGAGCGACCAGGTGACGCAGGTGATGGTGGCGCTCGAGGCCGGCACCGACGTCCCCGCGTGGGTCGCGGAGCACGCGGGCACGTTCGAGGAGCCGCTCTCCCTCGAGCCGAGCGAGCTCTACACGGCCGGCTTCGACCAGCAGATGGACGCGATGCGGCTCGGCTTCGTGCTCGTGAGCGCGATCGCCTTCATGAGCTGCGCGTTCATCGTCGGCACCGGGATGACGACCGCGGTCGCGGAGCAGCAGAAGGAGCTCGCCATCGCGCGGTGCGTGGGCGCGAGCCGCGGGCAGGTCTTCATGAGCCAGGTGCTGGCGGGCGCCGCGCTCTGCGGAGCGGCCGGTGCGGCAGGCGCGCCGCTCGGCGTGGCGCTCGCGGCGGGACTGCGGTGGTGGTTCCGCGAGTGGCTCTCCGACGGCTTCTTCATGAGCTGGACTGGGGTGGCGCTCGCGATCGCGGGCAGCGTGCTCGCGGGGGTCGGCGGGTCGCTGTGGCCGGCGTGGCAGGCGTCGCGCACCAGCCCGCTCGCCGCGCTCGCGCCGCAGTCGCGGCCGCCGCGGCTCGCGTGGGTGTGGCGGCTCGGGCTCGTCGGCGCTGCGTGCCTGGCGGTGCAGGTGGCGCTCCTCGCGGTGCCGGGCGCGCAGGCGCGCTTCTGGACGTACGCGATCCTCGGCATCCCGCTCGTGCACGCGGGCTGGTTCCTCCTCTCGGTGCCGGCCCTGTGGGTCGCGGCGCGGGGGCTCGCGGGGCCGCTCGAGCGGGCGCTCCGGATCCCGCGCGGACTGCTCTCGGGCGCGGTGCGGCAGGCGCCCTACCGACTCGGCTTCACGGCGGGCGCGCTGATGGTCGGCGTCTCGATCCTGACGAGCACGTGGACCAACGGCACCGCGGTCGTCAGCGACATCAGCGAGCGCGTGCGCTTCTCCGACGGCTTCGTCTTCAAGGCCAACGGCATGGCCGTGACGGAGCAGCTGCGCATCCGCGACCTGCCCGGGGTGCTGTCCACGGTGCCGATCGGCTACCTGCCCGTCAAGGTCGTGGGCGAGACGGTGTTCGGCGTGGACGGCGTGTCGACCCCGAACGTGGTGTGCATCGGGTTCCGGCCGGAGGAGTTCCTGCGGCTCAACCGCCTCGACTGGATCAGGGGCGCGCCGGAGACGGCGCTGCCGAGGCTGGAGGACGGCAGCGGGATCCTCGTCGCGAAGGAGTTCCTCGTGGCGCGCGGGAAGGACCTCGGCGACCGCATCCGGCTCGGCGGCGGGAGGACCGAGAAGGAGTACGAGATCGTCGGCGTCGTCGGCGCGGCGGGGCTCGACGTGGCGGTCCAGTACTTCGGCATCCGCAGCGTCTACACCGAGAACGCGGTGAGCTGCGTGTTCATGGACTTCGAGGAGGTGGCGGAGACCTTCGGCAGCCGCGAGGCGTTCATCCTGCAGGTGGACGTCGCGGACGACAGCCCGCCGGAGCTCGACGCGCAGCTCGCCGAGCGCGTGACCGACGCGGTGCCGGGCGCGGTGTACGCGAGCGGGCGCGCGATCCGGCAGGCGATCGTCTCGGTGGGCGAGCGGATCCTCGCGATCACGAGCGCGATCGCGTTCGCGGCGCTCGGGCTCGCGTGCTTCGGCGTGGGGAACGTGGTGGCGGCGAACATCGGCGCGCGGCGGTTCGAGTACGGCGTGCTGCGCGCGACCGGCGCGGCACCGGGGCTCCTGGCACGGCTGGTCCTCGGCGAGGTGCTGCTCCTGACGCTCGCGGGCGCCGCGGTGGGGACGCTGCTCGGGCTGCACCTGGCGCGGATGGGCGTGCTTTGGCACGAGCAGCTCGGCGGCCAGGAGATCGGCTTCCGGCCGCCCGTCCTGCCGATCGCCGTCGGCTGGGCGGTGCTGTGCGCGATGACGCTCGCGAGCGCCCTGCCCGCGGTGCGCCGGCTGATGCGCCGGAGCGTGCGGGAGCTGGTGGCGTAGAAAGTCACCCGGGGTTGATTTTCCCATTTTCCGGCGCGGGGGCCGCGTCGGGGGTGCCGCATGCCCCCGGAAAATGGGAAAATCAACCCCGGGTGATTTTCTCCCTCCGCAGTCCCTACCGACCGATGGGCGACCAGCCCGAGGCGATCGCGCAGCTCGTCGACGGACTCGCGCGCGGCGAGCGGCACCAGACGCTGCTCGGCGCCACCGGCACGGGCAAGACCTTCACGATGGCGAACGTCATCGCGCGCACCGGGAAGCCCACGCTCCTCATCAGCCACAACAAGACGCTCGCCGCGCAGCTCTACGAGGAGATGAAGGAGCTCTTCCCCGAGAACGCGGTCTGCTACTTCGTCAGCTACTACGACTACTACCAGCCAGAGGCGTACATCCCGCAGCGGGACATCTACATCGAGAAGGACGCGAGCCGCAACCAGGACCTCGACCGCCTGCGCCTCCTCGCCACGAGCAGCCTGCTCTCGCGCGAGGACGTGATCGTGGTCTCGAGCGTCAGCTGCCTGTACGGCCTCGGCTCGCCCGACGAGTTCCGAAACCGCATGATCGTCGTCGAGCGCGGCACCTCGATCAAGCGCCGCGAATTCCTGCTCGGGCTCTCGGCGATGCAGTACGTCCGCAAGGAGGTCGAGCCGGGCCGCGGCAACTTCCGCGTGCGCGGCGACAGCATCGAGATCTTCCCCGCGAGCGAGCAGCACGCGATCCGCGTCGGCCTCTTCGGCGACGAGGTCGAGTCGATCGAGCTCTTCGACCCGGTCAGCGGCGAGGTCCTCTCCGAGGAGTCGCGCGCCTGGATCTTCCCCGCGGTGCACTACATGATGCCCGAGGACCAGATGAAGCGCGCCGTCGACGAGATCCGCGCCGAGCTCGACGCGCGCGTCCTCGAGCTCCGCGCCGAGGGCAAGCTCCTCGAGGCGCAGCGGCTCCTCGGCCGCACCAAGTACGACCTGGAGATGATCCAGGAGACCGGCTACTGCAGCGGCATCGAGAACTACAGCCGCTTCTTCGACGGCCGGCCGCGCGGCGCGCGCGCGTGGACGCTCATGGACTACTTCCGCCGCGTGCCGAACCGCGCGCCCGACGACTGGCTCTGCATCATCGACGAGAGCCACGTCACGCTGCCGCAGGTGCGCGGCATGTACTTCGGCGACAAGGCCCGCAAGGAGACGCTGGTCGCGCACGGCTTCCGCCTGCCGAGCGCGCTCGACAACCGCCCGGTGCGCTTCGAGGAGTTCGAGGAGATCGTCCCGAGCGTCGTCTACGTGAGCGCGACGCCCGGGCCGTACGAGCTCGAGAGGTGCCACGGCGTGGTCGCCGAGCAGGTGATCCGGCCGACCGGCCTCGTCGACCCGTCGATCACGATCCTGCCGGCGCGCGGCCAGGTGCCCGACCTCCTCGAGCGCGCCAGGGAGCGCGCGGCGCGCGGCGAGCGCGTCTTGGTCACCGCGCTCACCAAGCGCCTCTGCGAGGAGCTCACCAACTACCTTCACAAGAACGGCGTCAAGGTCCGCTACCTGCACAGCGAGATCGAGACGCTCGACCGGCTGCAGATCCTGAAGGAGCTGCGCGAGGGCGGGTTCGACGTGCTCGTCGGCGTCAACCTGCTGCGCGAGGGCCTCGACCTGCCGGAGGTGAGCCTGGTCTGCATCCTCGACGCCGACACGCAGGGCTTCCTGCGGAGCCGCTCGAGCCTCATCCAGACGATGGGCCGCGCGGCGCGCAACGCCAACGGCGCGGTGGTCATGTACGCCGACGAGGTCACGCCCGAGATGCAGGCCGCGATCGACGAGGTCGAGCGGCGCCGGGCCAAGCAGCTCGCCTACAACGCCGAGCACGGCATCACGCCCGAGACGATCAGGAAGGCGATCCGCCACGGCATCGAGCTCGAGATCAAGGCCAACCGCACCGAGCGCGAGGCCGTCGGCGCGAGGGAGCCGAAGCGCTTCCGCAAGGACGAGGCGATGCGCGAGCTCGAGGAGGAGATGCTCGCCGCCGCCGGCGCGCTCGAGTTCGAGAAGGCCGCGCGGCTGCGCGACCAGCTCAAGAAGGTCGAGGCGCTCCCCGAGATCGACGGCATGGCAGAGGAGCCCGCGGAAGAGGAGAAGCCGCGCCCGAAGGCGGGAATGCCCGGGACGCGCGCGGGTCGGGGGAAGAAGGGCAGAAAATAGTCCCGTTCCTCCGGGACGAATTTCCGCTCAGCGCACGCGGCGCCCGAGGACCATCCGCCGCGCGGCACGCTCGACGATCGCGAGCTCGCCGCGTGCGGCACGGGACCGCCGACGGAGCGGCGCGGCGAGAACGCCGCCGGCGACGCGACCGAGGGCCGCGGCGCGCGCGTCGGGGGTGATCCCCGCATTGGCTCCGGCCTGCTTCACACGGGAAGATTCGGCCGCACGGCCCTCACGGACGCAGAAATCGCGCTTTCGTCCCCCGGCCGGCCTCGGCACCCCTCCGCAAGCCCCTGCCACCCCTATATTTGCGGACCGTCGATGCCGCGCCCGAAGGCACCAGTTTCCCCGCCGGCCGCCGGCTCCCCGCCCGCCGACGCGCGATCGATCCGCATCCGCGGCGCGCGCGAGCACAACCTGAAGGCCGTCGACCTCTCGATACCGCGCGACTGCCTGGTCGTCATGACCGGCGTCTCCGGCAGCGGCAAGAGCTCGCTGGCGTTCGACACCATCTTCGCCGAGGGCCAGCGCAAGTACATGGAGAGCCTGTCCGCCTACGCGCGGCAGTTCCTCGACCAGATGCAGAAGCCCGACGTCGAGTCGATCGAGGGCCTGCCCCCGACGATCGCCATCGAGCAGCGCGGCGGCGGCCACACGCCGCGCTCGACCGTGGCCACCACCACCGAGATCTACGACTACCTGCGGCTCCTCTGGGCGCGCTGCGGCACGCCCACGTGCTGGCACGTCGACGACAGGGGCCGCACCTGCGGGAAGCCCATCCGCGCCACCGCGCCGACGCAGATCGTCGACGCGCTGCTCGCGACGGACGGTGCGCGGATGATGCTCTGCGCCCCGGTGGTCCGTCGGAAGAAGGGCTTCCACAAGGAGGTCCTCGAGGCGCTCGCCAAGCAGGGCCTCGTCCGCGCACGCGTGAACGGCAACGTGATCGACGTGCGCGACGCGCTCAAGGCCGGCGGCGAGAACCCGCTCGGCCTCGGCCGCTACGAGACGCACGACATCGAGGCCGTGGTCGACCGCGTCGTCGCCCGCGCCGAGGACCGCCAGCGGATCGCCGAGAGCGTGGAGACCGCGCTGAAGCTGGGCGAAGGCAACCTGCTGGTGCTGCAGGAATCCGAGGACGGCACCTGGGCCGAGCACCGCTACAGCGAGCGCTTCAGCTGCCCGGACCACCCGGAGTGCGCGCTCGAGGAGCTCGAGCCGCGGCTCTTCAGCTTCAACAGCCCGCAGGGCGCGTGCCCGACGTGCGCCGGGCTCGGCCACGTGCAGGAGTTCGACGAGGCGCTCGTGGTCCCCGACCCGGGGGCGCCCTACTCCGAGGCGATCGAGCCGTGGCGCCGCAACGGCCCGCGGATGAACATGTACTACGCGCGCGCCATCCGCAACTTCGGCGCGTTCTTCAAGCTGAAGCCGTCGACTCCCTTCGACGAGCTGCCCGCGAAGGTCCGGGGCTACCTGATGAACGGCATCCCGGAGCGGGAGCGCGAGGCGCTCGGCGGCAAGTTCGAGGGCGTGCTGCCGAACCTCAAGCGCCGCTTCGAGGAGAGCGAGAGCGAGTTCGTGAAGGAGCGCCTGCTCGCCTACATGAGCAGCGCGCCCTGCCCCGCGTGCGCCGGGAGGCGCCTGCGACCCGCCGCGCTCGCGGTGAGGGTGCGCGGCGGCACGCTCGAGGCGAGCATCGCCGACGCCACGGCCATGAGCATCGAGCGCGCCGTCGGATTCTTCGCGAGCCTCGCGCTCGGCGAGATGCAGCGCGCGATCGCCGCGCCGATCCTCAAGGAGATCGACGCGCGCCTCGGGTTCCTCGCGAGCGTCGGACTGGGCTACCTCACGCTCGACCGCGCCTCGGGCACGCTCTCGGGCGGCGAGGCGCAGCGCATCCGGCTGGCGACGCAGGTGGGAAGCGGACTCGTCGGCGTCGCGTACGTCCTCGACGAGCCGACGATCGGCCTGCACCAGCGCGACAACGACCGGCTGCTCGCGACGCTCCGGCGCCTGGCGGACATCGGCAACACGGTGCTCGTCGTCGAGCACGACGAGGACGTGATCCGCGCCGCCGACCACCTGGTGGACGTCGGGCCCGGTCCCGGCCGCCACGGCGGGCGCATCGTCGCGCAGGGATCCGTGGACGAGGTCGCCGCGTGCGCGGAGAGCCTGACGGGCGCGTACCTCTCCGGTCGCCGCGCGATCGCGGTGCCGGCCGAGCGGCGCCCGCTCCGCGCGGACCGCGCCATCGTCGTGAAGGGCGCGCGCGAGAACAACCTGAAGTCGGTCGACGCCGCATTCCCGCTCGGAGGGCTCGTCTGCGTGACGGGCGTCAGCGGCAGCGGCAAGAGCACGCTGGTCACCGACATCCTGCTGAAGGCAGCGCAGCGGCACGTGCACGGCACCAAGTGCGTCCCCGGCGCGCACGACCGCGTCAACGGGCTCGCCGGCATCGAGCGCGTGGTCGAGGTGGACCAGAGCCCGATCGGCCGCACCCCGCGCTCGAACCCGGCGACCTACACCGGGATCTTCGACGAGATCCGCAAGCATTTTGCCAAGGTCCCCGAGGCGAAGATCCGCGGCTACGAGCCGGGCCGCTTCAGCTTCAACGTCAAGGGCGGCCGATGCGAGGCGTGCCAGGGCCAGGGCACGGTGAAGATCGAGATGCACTTCCTGCCCGACGTCTTCGTGGCCTGCGACACCTGCAAGGGCGCGCGCTACAACCGCGAGACGCTCGAGATCCGCTTCAAGGGGAGGTCGATCGCCGAGGTCCTCGACATGACCGTCGACGACGCGCTCGCGCACTTCGACGCGTACCCGAGGGTCCGCGGGATGCTCGAGTGCCTCCGAGACGTGGGCCTCGGCTACATGCAGCTCGGCCAGGCGAGCACCACGGTCTCGGGCGGCGAGGCGCAGCGCATCAAGCTCGCCACCGAGCTCGGCAACATGTCCAGCGCGCAGACCCTCTACGTGCTGGACGAGCCGACCACGGGACTCCACTTCGCCGACGTCGAGAAGCTGCTCGGCGTGCTGCAGCGGCTCGCGGACGCGGGCCATACGCTGGTGGTCATCGAGCACAGCCTCGACGTCGTCAAGTGCGCCGACTGGATCGTCGACCTCGGCCCCGAGGGCGGCGAGCGCGGCGGCACCGTGGTGGCGTGCGGCACGCCCGAGGACGTCGCGCGCGACCCGGCCTCGCACACCGGCCGCTACCTGAAGCCGATCCTGGGGCGGGCAGCCGTCAGCGGCGGTCCGGCGCCGGCCCGGAAGCCGCGCCGCGGTTCCGGAAGAGCGCTGGCTTGACGCACGCGGCCACCGCCGGGCCCGGCGTGAACGCGCCCGGGAGCAGCTCCGCCAGCCGCGAGATCACCGTCGCCGGGTCGGCCACCAGCTCCGGGTAGGACACCTCCAGCAGCCGCACCCGCGGGCTCTTGCGCAGCACCTGGCGGATCTGCTCGCTGTGGCGCTGCTGCACGTCGACCAGGTGCTGGCGCTCCGACCGCGGCGACCGCCCGCGCCGCGCGAGCATGGCCCACTGCGAGTCGACCACCTGCTCCGCCGGCCGCACCATGTAGATCACCACGTAGCGGTGGTTGCCTGGCAGCGACGGCAGCAAGGCCGAGATCACCTTCACCGCCTTGCCGTGCGCGCGCTCGATGATGGAAGGATCCTTGGGCAGGTCCTTGATCGCCTCCCACTCCCAGTAGCCCTCGGGGTTGTCCTCGTCGGCCGCGCGCTGCTCGTCGGTCATGGGCGCGATGCCGCCCGCGCGCAGCATCTGCATCATGAGCGAGGTTCCCGAGCGCGGCAGCCCGGACACGATCAGGAACTCCCTCTGCTCGGCCCCCGCGGCCGGCGCATCCGCTGCCCCTGCCCCGCCCCCGGCCGCCGCGGCCGGTGCCTGCGCCGCCGCACGCGCCCGGTCCGCCTCCGCGCGCGCCGCCGCCCGCGCCTCGGCCGCCCGGCGGATCTCCGCCACGCGCGCCTCGGCACGGGCACGCGCGGACGCCTCGGCGCGATCCGCATCGGCCGCGGCCATGGCTGCCAGCTGCATGCTTCCGGTGATGCGCCGGCACTCGGCGAGCGCCCGGTGCGCGTCCACGAAGCCGGCGTCGAGCGCCACCGCGTTGGCGAAGGCGCGCTCGGCATCGATGTGCCGCGCCTGCGCCGCCAGCGCGCGCCCCAGCACGAAGTGCCCGAGCGGGTTGCCGAACTGGAGCCCGATCGCCTCGAGCGCGTGCTCGGCGGCCTCGGCCGACCGCCCGACGCTCATCTCCGCGCGGGCCAGCAGCAGGAACGCGCGCGGGTTGTGCGGGTCGCGTGCCAGCACCGCGCGCGCCGCCTCCTCGCACTCGCGCCAGCGCCCCAGCGCCAGGTACGCCTGCGCCAGCATGACCTGCAGCTGCACCTCGTCGGGCGAGAGCGCGCGCACCCGCTCCAGCGCCGCGAGCGCCGCCGCCGGGTCGCCGCGCTGGATGGCGATCGACGCGCGCACCAGGTCGGCCTGCTCCGTCCGCCCGAACGTCTCGGCCGCCACGGCGATGGTGCGGTCGGCCTCGTCCAGGAGCCCAAGCTGCATCTGGCACGACGCCAGCACCTGCGCGTAGTCGGTGCGCGCCGGCAGCGCATGGAAGCATGCCTCAAGCAGCGGCAGCGCCTCCTCGCAGCGGCCGCCGTGCATGCACGCGCGGGCCATGTTCCAGTCGTTCTCGCGGTTGGTCTCCTCGGCGGCGCGCGCGGCATCGTCGGGCAGTTCGCCGATGTAGCCCAGGTCCTGGAACTGCTCGAGCAGCGCGCGGTCGGCGTCGTCGCCGAACGAGACCCGCTCGCGGGGCGGCAGCCCGGGCCGTTCCCACGAGGGCACCGTCTCCACGGGCCGGCGCGGGTCGAACGCGTCCTCGAGCACGCGCCCCTCCATGTCCTCGCCCACCGGAAGCCCGAACCAGTGAAGCACCGTGGGCGCCACGTCGAGCAGGCGTGCCCCGTACACCAGCGAGTCGCGGCGGAACCCGGGCCCGGCCGCGGCGAACACGCCCTGCGGGCGGTGCCACACGGTGATGCCGGCGGGGACGCGCGGCGTGAACCGCGGGCGCAGGTGGTCGCTGTGAAACCCGTGGTCGGACACCAGAATGATGGCCGTGTCCGGCCCGGCCAGCTGCTGCAGCCGCTGCAGGAACAGGTCATGCAGGCGGTAGATGCCGCGCACCACGTGCTGGTAGAGCTCGAAGTCCCGCTCCGGGATGCCCTCCATCCGCGGGGGGTGGTACGGCATGAACGAGTGGCAGACCTCGTCGATCGCCCGGTAGTAGACCGCCATGAAGTCCCAGTCGGGCTGGTGCTCGATCAGGTGGGTCGCCGCCTCGTGCACCGAGAAGCTCTCGGCAAGGTGCTGCCCGAGCACCGCGAGGCGACGGTCCTTCTCCTGGTCCACCTCGTGGCCCTGCGGCACGAAGAGCCGCATCACCTCCTCGGGGTCGATGTCGTGGATGCTGATGCGCGCGGCATCGAGCGCGGGGCCGATCGACTCGGGCCAGAACGTCCCCGGGGGCGACGGCGGCCACCGCGACGGGTCCTCGCCCGCCTTGGCGCCGCGCACATGGCAATACATGTTCGACACCATGCAGCCGGCCAGGTCGCGCTCGCCGTGGGTGGCAAACCAGGACACCACGTGGCTGCGCAGCCCACGCTCGCCGAGGATCTCCCACAGCGTGCGCGCCCGCCGCGTGGCGGCCGACACCGGCACCACCTTGCCGGACCCCGGGTCGACCTCGGTGAAGCCCGGCACCCGGTGGTGGTAGGCCATCTTGCCCGTGGCGATGCTGGTCCACAGCATGGGCGAGAGCTGCGGCTCCAGCGTGGTGAGGTTGCCGCTGGTGCCGTGCTCCACCAGCCGCGCGACGCCAGGCATGGCGCCCGCGTCCATCAGCGGGTGGATGATCTTCCAGTCGGCAGAGTCCCAGCCGACGAGGAGCAGGCGGCGGCGCGTGGTCATCGTGTCAGACTAGATGCCGCGTCAAGGACGCGAGCACCACGCCGTGGCACCGGCGCCCGCCCCGCTCACGCCGCCCGCGCGCGGGCGCGCCGGAACGCGCCGCCGCCGAGGGCCAGGAGCGCCAGCGCCGAGGGCGCGGGGACGGGCGTCGGCGTCGCGCCGGCGAGGATCCCGGTGTTCACGGTCGACTCGTAGGCACCCGAGAGAATCTGGAACGTCGCCGTGGACGCGTTCCACGTCACCTCGAGGTATCCGTAGTGAAAGTCGAGTCCCGAGGCGAAGCGGAAACCCATGTAGCTTCCGGCTCCGAAGTTGGGCGAGGTGTAGTATCCACCCGAATTGGAGTACTCGAAGGCGGGCTCAGCTGACGAATAGGAGACAGGCGTGGAGGGACCGATGGTTGTCCCCGCCCCGAAGTTGAAGGGGCTCGCAAAGCGAGTGCCGATGGCAAACCCCAAGCCGCTGCCACCGGCGAGCCCCAAGAACCGGTAGCCCCCGACGATCGCATTGTTGGATAGCGTGATGGACCCCCCGGTGCCGGGTCCAAGCCAGTTCGGGATGGAGAGCCTCCCCCCACTGGACAGCCCCGCATTCAATCCCGTGATGTTCTGTCCGCCGACGTTGGTGAGGTTGATCGCCACCACCGCCGCCTCGGCATCCGGCGTGCCCACCAGCGACGCGCCGACGCCGGCGGCCAGGTACGCGGCGAGCCGCGCCGAGCCCGTGGCGGAAACCGAGGACGGACGCGAGTCGCCGCGCGGCGAACGGGCTGGATGGATCGTCGACATGCTCAAGCTCCCTGGTCACACGAGGCGGCGCCCCACACCGGGCGCTCGACGCGCCCAGAACGCTCGGGGCGCGGGATGGACCGATGGTCCACCCCCCCCTCTAAACGCAATCGGCGCCCGGGAACCATCACCGGACGCCTTGGAATTCTGCGATTCAGCGCCAAATCCGCGCCCGTGGCGGGCGGGCGCCGCGGCACCCCGCCCCGCTCACGCCGCCCGCACGCGGGCGCGCCGGAACGCGCTGCCGCCGAGGGCCGCGAGCGCCAGCGCCGAGGGCGCGGGGACGGCCATCGCGCCGGCCAGGATCGCCGTGTTCACGTGGGACTCGTAGGCGCCCGAGAGGATCCGGAACGTGTTCGTCGACGCCGTCCACGTCACCTCGAGGTAGCCGTAGTACCAGTTCGATCCCGAGCCGAAGCGGAAGCCCATGTAGCTGCCGGCGCCGAAGTCGGCCGAGGCCACGGCACCGCTGCGGAAGGCCGACTGATACGGATCGCCGCTGAAGACCCACGAAGGATCCTCCTGGATGCCTGCACCGGCGGCGAAGTTCACGGGCGACACCGGCGGCGTGGGAGAGCCGGCGCTGCTCGCGAACTCCAGCATGGTGGCGCTGTCCGACCCGTACTGGCCGTCCATCCCCCAGCCGCTGCTGTACCCGTTCCAGATCCGGAGCGCACCGGTCCCGGTGCCGAGCCAGTCGACCACGGTGGTCCTGTCTCCCGTTGCCGCCAGCCCGCCGTTGTCGCCCGTGACGTCGACGCGCGCGGTCCCGGTGCCGAGGCTCGTGAGGTCGATCGCCACCACCGCCGCACCGGCGTCGGGGGTGCCGACGGTCAGCGCGCCGAGGCCGACGGCGAGGCGGGCGGCGAGCCGCGCGCGGCCCCTGCCGGAGGTCGAGGAGGAACGCGAGTCGTCGCGCTGCGAGGGGTCCGGATCGATCATCGCCATGCTCAAAGTCCTCGGTTGCTCCCGGAAGCGCGCCCGGAACGTCCGGGACGCGGGTCGTGGACCGTGTCCACCCCTCCCTCAAACCGCATTCGGCGACCGGGAACCATCACCGGATACGAGGAATTTGTCGCTATCGGGCCACCGATCGGGGCCTGCCGTCACGGCGCGTCGGTCCGCAGCCGCACCAGCTTCGCGTACTCGAGCACCAGCGTCTTCACGCCGACGGTCCGGAAAGACACGCGCGCGCTCGTGACGCTGCCGCGGGGCAGGATCGCCTGCACCGTGCCCACGCCGAAGAGCGGGTGCCTGACGAGCGAACCGACCGGGAACTGCGCACCCAGCCCGCGCGGGGAGTCGATCTCGTCGCGCCAGGGCTCGTCCGCGCCGTCGCTGCCGTCGTCGCCCGCGAGCCAGCCGCCGGCGAGGTCCTCCCGCACCACGTTCGCCTCGGCGATCTCGCGGAGGAACTCGCTCTGCATCGCCGACATGCGCATGCCGCGCACGGTGCGGTTGGCGGCGTGCGTCAGGAGCAGACGGCGCTTGGCGCGCGTCATGCCCACGAAGCACAGGCGGCGCTCCTCCTCGACCTCCTCGCCGCCCTCGCGGGCGCGCGAGTGCGGCAGGATGCCGTCCTCGCAGCC
The DNA here is from genome assembly GCA_044351405.1 of Phycisphaerales bacterium. Lineage (GTDB taxonomy): Bacteria > Planctomycetota > Phycisphaerae > Phycisphaerales > SM1A02 > UBA966. The sequence continues at coordinate 4,560 of JBILFU010000001.1, read as the reverse complement.
GATCACGGCGACCGACTCGAACTCGAGCCCCTTGGCGGCGTGCAGGGTCATCAGCGTCACCGCCCCGCTCTCCGGGTCGAAGGCATCGGAGTCCGCCGCCAGGGCCACCGACTGCAGGAAGCCCTGCAGCGCGCGCAGGAGCGTCGGCGGCGCGCCGACCGGGTCCTCCGGGAGCTCGAAGTCGCCGGCGGCGTTGACCACCTCGTCCAGGTTCGCGCGGCGCTGGTCCAGATCGTCGCCGTCGGTACCGTCGGCAAAGTCCCGCAGGCCGCTCTCGTCGAGCACCATCTCGACGAACGCCGCGAGCGCGCCGGGCTCGCCCTGCCCGAGCACCTCGCGCCAGCGCCGCACCGTGTCGCGGAAGCCCTCGATCGCGCGCGCAGTGCGGTCGGCCACGCCGGCCTCGCGCGCCGATCCCAGCGCCTCCAGCAGCGGCACGCCGCGCGAGAGCGCGATCCGCTCGACCTTCGCGAGCGAGGCCTGCCCGATGCCGCGCGCAGGCACGTTGACGACGCGCGCGCAGGCCACGTCGTCGGACGGATTGGCGACGACGCGCAGGTACGCGACGAGGTCCTTGACCTCCTTGCGCTCGAAGAACGCCGTGCCGCGCACGATGCGGTACGGGATGCCGCGGCGCCGCAGCGCGTCCTCCACCACGCGGCTCAGCGCGTTCATGCGGTAGAGGACCGCCATCTCGCGCCACGGGACGCCGGCGTCGTTCGCGGTGACGATCGACTTGGCGACCTCGTCCGCCTCGGCGTGCTCGTCGGCCGTGCGCAGGATGCGCACCTGCTCGCCGTCGCCGAGGCCGGTGTAGAGCGGCTTCTCCTTGCGGCGGCGGTTGTGGCGGATCAGCGAGTCCGCGGCCGCCACGATGTGCGCGGTGGAGCGGAAGTTCTCGCCGAGCGCCACGGTGCGCGTCCCCGCGAAGCACTCCTCGAACTCGAGGATGTTGCGGATGTCCGCGCCGCGCCAGCGGTAGATCGACTGGTCCGGGTCGCCGACCACGCAGATGTTCCGGTGCCCGCCCGCGATCCGCGCGGCGATCGCGAACTGCGCGCGGTTGGTGTCCTGGTACTCGTCGATCAGCACGTAGCGGTAGCGCGCCGCGGTGCGGTCGCGCAGCGCGGCGTCGCGCTCGAGCGCCTGCGCGACGCGCATCAGGAGGTCGTCGAAGTCGAGCGCCCTGCTGCGCGCCAGGATGCGCTCGTACGCCTCGTACGCCTTCGCCACCTGGCGCGACGAGAAGTCGCCCGCCGACTCGCGGAACGCGGCGGCGTCGACGAGCTGGTTCTTCGCGGCGCTGACCCGCGCGTGCACCGCGGCCGGCTGGAAGTTCTTCGCGTCGAGGCCGACCTCCTCGATCGCCTGCTTCATCGCGGTGCGCTGGTCGTCGGCGTCGAAGATCACGAAGTCCGGGTCGACGCCGCACTCCACGGCGTGCCGGCGCAGGAACATCGCGCAGAACGCGTGGAACGTGCTCACCACCAGGCCGCGCCGGCCGGGCAGGTCCGCGGGGAGCATCTCCTCGACGCGCCGCTTCATCTCGCCGGCCGCCTTGTTCGTGAAGGTGAGCGCGAGCACCTGCCACGCGGGGATCCCGAGCGCGACGAGCCGCGCGACGCGACGCGTGATCACGCGCGTCTTGCCGGAGCCGGGTCCCGCCAGCACCAGGAGCGGCCCGTCGACGTGCGACACCGCCGTGCGCTGGTCCGCGGTGAGCCCCGCGAGGAAGGCATCTGGGTCGAGGGAAGGCGCCGAAACCGGCGTTTCCGGGTCATTTTCCTCGTCGGGGAACAGCACTCGCGTGGCCTCCGTGCGTCGCGCCTTGCGCGGGCCGAGTCTAGGAGACAGGCGTCGACACGCTGTCCACACCGCTCCGATGCGCCCGCCTGCATCTTCATACAACCTAAACCCCGCGCCGGGATCGACTTGCGACCACGTCGCGGAAAGACCATAAAAACGTCGGTGCAACCGCTTGCACCCACAACCTGTAGGGGTACCATGCCCCGCGCTCCCAACCGTTGGTGGTGCGCGGCAAGGGCAAATCATACCGAACGGATGCCGAACATGGCGCCCGCCGGCATGGTGACCTGAGGTGTCGGTGGTTCAACAAGCGTCTCTCGGGACCGGCATGGTCCCTGCAAGGGGTCGGGCAATGAGCATCCTGTGCGACACGCAGATCCGTGACAGCGTGCGGATCGAGCCGTTCGCGGACAACGTCAAGCGGCCGGGCACCGTCTCGTTCGGCGTCTCGAGCTACGGGTACGACGTCCGCGTCGGCACCAGGTTCAAGGTGTTCACGAACGCCACGAGCGGCGGCACCGCGATCGTCGACCCCAAGGCGTTCACGAACGACCTCTTCATCACCATCGACACCGCGGTGACCGGCAAGGACCACATCGTGATCCCGCCGAACTCCTTCGCGCTCGCGGAGACCGTCGAGACCATCGACGTGCCCCGCGACGTGCTCGCCATCTGCGTCGGCAAGAGCACCTACGCCCGCTGCGGCATCATCGTCAACGTCACCCCGCTCGAGCCCGAGTGGCGCGGCAAGGTGACCATCGAGATCAGCAACACCACGCCGCTCCCGGCCAAGATCTACGCCAACGAGGGGATCGCGCAGATGATCTTCCTGAAGGCGCAGAAGGCGTGCGCCGTGAGCTACGCCGACAAGGGCGGCAAGTACCAGGACCAGGCCGGCCTCACCCTGCCCCGCGTCGACGGCATTCCGTTCGACGACGGCAGTCCCCGAAACCACCGACACGGCTGAACCGCACCCAGGGCGGTGCCGCGTGCCCCCGCGCGCGTCGCCGTCGACCGCACGAGCCACGAAACCCGACACGCGCGCAGGCATCGCGCGCAAGACCCCCGAGAAGAGAGACGGAGACCCAATGCGCATCGCACGACGCTTCACCACCGCAGGCAAGGACGTCTACGGAACCATCGAGTGGACCACCCGCTCGAGCCGCATCAGCAACTCCGACGGCAGCACCGTCTTCGAGATGCAGGACGCGCAGGTCCCGGCGTCGTGGAGCCAGCTCGCGACCGACATCGTCGTGAGCAAGTACTTCCGCAAGGCCGGCGTCCCGCAGATGGGCAAGGACGGCCGCCCGCTGAAGGACTCCGGCGGCAAGCCGGTCCTCGGGCCGGAGCGCAGCGTGAGGCAGGTCGTGCACCGCCTCGCGGGCTGCTGGCGCCACTGGGGCGAGAAGTTCGGCTACTTCAGCACCAAGAAGGACGCGGACGCCTTCTACGACGAGCTCGCGCACATGCTGCTGAACCAGATGGCGGCGCCGAACAGCCCGCAGTGGTTCAACACCGGCCTCAACTACGCGTACGGCATCAGCGGCCCCGCGCAGGGCCACTGGATCGCCGACCACAAGACCGGCAGGTGCAGCCTGGCGAAGGACGCGTACACGCACCCGCAGCCGCACGCCTGCTTCATCCAGGGCGTCCGCGACGACCTCGTCGGCGAGGGCGGCATCATGGACCTGTGGACGCGCGAGGCGCGCCTCTTCAAGTACGGCTCCGGCACCGGCACCAACTTCTCCAACCTGCGCGGCGAGAACGAGCCGCTCTCGGGCGGCGGCCGCAGCTCGGGCCTGATGAGCTTCCTGAAGATCGGCGACCGCGCCGCGGGCGCCATCAAGTCCGGCGGCACCACGCGCCGCGCGGCCAAGATGGTCTGCCTCGACGTCGACCACCCCGACATCGAGAAGTTCGTCAACTGGAAGGTCCGCGAGGAGATCAAGGTCGCCGCGCTCGTCGAGGGCATGAAGCACCTCGCGCCGAACCAGAGGGAGATCGCGGAGCAGCTCGGCCTGAAGCTCGACTACGACTTCAACGGCGAGGCCTACTACACGGTCAGCGGCCAGAACTCGAACAACTCGGTCCGCCTGTCGGACGCGTTCATGGACGCGGTGGAGAAGGACGGCGAGTGGACGCTCGTCCGCCGCACCGACGGCAAGCCCGCCAAGACCATGAAGGCGCGCGACCTCTGGAGGCAGATCAACGAGGCCGCGTGGCACTGCGCCGATCCCGGCGTCCAGTACGACAGCACCATCAACGCCTGGCACACCTGCCCCGAGGGCGGGCGCATCAACGCCAGCAACCCGTGCAGCGAGTACATGTTCCTCGACAACACGGCGTGCAACCTGGCGTCGATCAACCTGATGAAGTTCTACGACTCCGAGTCGCGGACCTTCGACCTCGAGGGCTACGAGCACGCGATCAGCCTGTGGACCGTGGTCCTGGAGATCAGCGTGCTGATGGCGAGCTTCCCCTCCAAGGAGATCGCCGAGCTCAGCTGGAAGTACCGCACGCTCGGCCTCGGCTACGCCAACCTCGGCGCCATGCTGATGCAGGCGGGCATCCCCTACGACAGCGACGCCGGCCGCGCCGTGTGCGGCGCGCTCACCGCGATCCTCACCGGCCGCAGCTACGCCGCGAGCGCCGTGCTCGCCGCCGAGCACGGGCCGTTCGACGGCTACAAGGCCAACAAGGAGCACATGCTCCGCGTGGTCCGCAACCACCGCCGCGCCGCCAAGGGCGTCGCGC
>JBILFU010000013.1:0-16789 GCA_044351405.1 Phycisphaerales bacterium | reverse complement strand
CGAACGCCGCGACCGCCCCGGCGCGCGCGGAGGGCTCCAGCTCGAACGCGCGGACGAGGCAGTCGAACGCGATGTCCGGGCGTCCGCACCGGAGCGCCGCCTCGCCCGCCTCGACCGCGAGCGCCGCCATGGCCCGCGACGCGGCATCGATGCCGTCGCCGCGCTGCGCGGCGACGCGATCCACGGGAACCCCGAGCGCGGCGGGCGCGACGGACAGCCCGGCGGCGTCGAAGCCCGTGCGGAAGAGGCTCCTCGCGAGCGCCCCGCCGATCGCCGCGCGGCCGGCGTCGCTCAGGGAGGGGAATCCGCCCTCGGCGAGCCGCGGCCAAGCGCGCCCCAGGAACGCGACCGCGTCCTGATGGGACCCGGACTCGTGCGCCGCGATGCCGAGCGCGACGAGGGCCTGCACGTCGTCCGGATCGGCCGCGAGCACGGCCTTCCACTCCGCGACCGCGCGCCGCACGTCGCCCGCGCGCGCGGCGAGCTCGGCGCGCGCCGAGCGCAGCGCCGCGGAGCCCGGGTCCAGGCGGAGCGCGGCATCGATGTTCTCCGCCGCGCGCCGCTCGTCGCCCTCCAGCGCGAACTGCCTGCCGCGCACGTAGCGGCGCACCGCCTCGGACTCGGCGGCGCTCCCCGCCGGGGGCGGCGGCGCCTCGGCGACGGGCCGCGCGCGCGGCCCCGACAGCGCCTCCACCGCCGCGTGCAGCGCGACCGCCGGACGGCCGGACGGCGCGACGCGCGAGGGTGCCAGTCCCGGCGGGACCGCAAGGTCGGCCGGCTGCGGCATCGGGGCCCCGGACGCAAGCCGCGCCGCCGCGAACGCGGCCGCCAGCAGGACCGCCGCGAGGGACGCCCGCGGCGCGCGCGCAGGGCGGACCGAGCCGCACGCGCCCGGCCGCGGCGCCGAGCGCCGGAAGGCGCGCAGCGCAGCCTCCGGCGCGCCACGCGAGGTGCTCACTTGCGCTTCGCGGCGGGCCGCGCCGCAGGACGCCCCTTCTTGGCGGACGAGGCCGGCGCCTTCTTCGGGGCCTTGGCGGCCTCGCGGGCGGCCTTGGCCTTGAGGGCAGCCTTCTCGCGCCGCATCTCCTCGCGCCGCGCGGCGCGTTCGGCCATCAGCGCCGCGCGCTCGGCGGCGAGCTGTGCCTCGACGAGGGCGCGCGCGGCGGCGCGGGCCTCCTCGACGGGCTTCGGCGGGGCGAGCTCGGAGGGCTTGCTCGCGCTCTTGGGAAGCTTGGGCGGGCTGGTCTCCCACATGTGGTCGACCGCGGCGACGAGCGCGCGGTGCGCGTCCCGCGACTCCTCGGCCTTCACGTGCCGGGTCACCCAGGCCTGCGCGTCCGCCAGGCTCATGCCGGAGGGGATGGCGCCCGCCTGCACCAGGAGCTGGAGCCCGAACTCGTCCAGCGGCACGGCGTGGAAGTCGACGCCCATCAGCAGGACGCGCTGCGCCACGAACGGCACCATCCCGGGCAGCGTGTCCATGTAGCTGACGGCGTCCTTCTTCATGAGCGTGCGCAGCCGGTCCAGGCAGACCTTGTGCTCGCGGCGGAAGATGCCGTTCATGGCGTCGCGCATGCGCGAGGCGCGGTCGGCGATCCGCCAGTGCTTGGTGCCGACCACGTCGACGATGTCGCTCGTGAGGCTGACGCGCAGGTCGTTCCAGTCGAAGAACGCCGCCTTCAGGCGCTTCAGCGCCTGCGCCGCGTCGCCCGAGGGAGCCTGCCACAGCATGTACGAGTGGACGAAGAGGTCCACCAGGTCGGTCCCGGGCATGTCGGCGCCGGACTTGGCCGTGGCACCCGGCGCGTGCTTGCGCAGGAAGGAGGCGAGCTTGGCTGGATTGGCTGCGTCGTGCTTGGAGCTCATGTCATCCTCGGTCCTGCCCGCCCTCGTCGGGGCGGGCTTCGTCGTCGGTGTCCCCCGCCCGGCCGGCGTCCCCGGCGGCGGTGCGCATCGCGGCATCGAGCTCCGCGGCGCGCTTCAGCGAGTCGTCCAGCACGAACCGCAGGCGCGGCGCGTGGCGGATCCTCGATCCCTCGAGCACCGCGCGGCGCAGGTGCGCCGCCGCGTGCTGCAGTGCCTGCACGGAGAGCGGCCCGCACTCGGCGGGCAGCACGGAGACGCGCACGGTGGCGTCCTCCAGGTCCGGCATCACGTCGACGCCGATCACGGTGACAAGGCCGCGCAGGCGCGGGTCGGACAGCCCGCGCTGGATCTCCATCTGGACGATCCGCTGCACCAGGCTGGCGAGCTGCGCGAGCCGATGCCCGCCGCCGCGCTCGCCGAGCCCGTCCGCGCCGTGCGCCGGTCCTCGTCGGTCCCTGTGCACCTCGGCGATCACTCCTTGCGCCCGCCGACGGCGGCGAGCCCGCGGGCGACCTTGACGGTGCGGTAGCACTCGAGCACGTCGCCGACCTTGATGTCGTCGTAGCCGTCGATCTTCATGCCGCACTCGTTGCCGGCGCGGACCTCCTTGGCGTCGTCCTTGAACCGCTTGAGCTGCTCGAGCCGACGGTCCTTCTCGACGACGATGCCGTCGCGGGTGACGCGGATCTGCGCGTTGCGCTCCACCGTGCCGTCGGTGACGTAGCAGCCCGCGATCGCGCCGACCTTGGAGATCTTGAAGACCTCGCGGACCTCGGCGTGGCCGAGGACCTCGAGCTTGAGCTCGGGCTCGAGCAGGCCCGACGCGGCCTTCGCCACGTCGTCGGTCAGGTCGTAGATCACCTCGTAGAGGCGCATCTCGATGCCCTTGGCCTCGGCGAGGGCGCGCGCCTTCGCGTTGCTCGTGACGTTGAAGCCGACGATGATCGCCTTGGTGGCCTCGGCGAGGGCGACGTCGCTCTCGTTGATGCCGCCGACGGCGCAGTGCTTGACGCTGACCGCGACCTCGTCGGTGCGGATCTTGCCGAGCACCACCTTGAGCGTCGCGACCGAGCCCTGCACGTCGCCCTTGACGACCAGCGGCAGCTCCTTGACGCCGGCCTTGCCCATGTGCTCGAAGATGTTGTCGAGCGTGATCTTCGGGGCGGCCAGCTCGCGCTCGCGCTCGATGCGCCGGCGCTCGAGCGCGGCCTCCTCGGCCTCCTTCAGGCTCTTCACGCAGTAGAACTTGTCGCCCGCGTCCGGCAGGACGTCGGGGCCGGAGATCGCCACCGGGGTGGACGGGCCCGCGACGTCGACGCGCTGCCCGCGGTCGTTGACGATGTCGCGGACGCGGCCGAAGGCGCGGCCGACGACGATGAAGTCGCCCTTCTTGAGCTGGCCCTCCTGGACGATGATCCGGGCCACGGTGCCGCGGCCCTCCTCCATCTGCGCCTCGAGGCAGGAGCCCTGGGCGAGGCCCTTGGCGTCGGCCTTGAGGTCGCGCAGGTCGGCGACGTAGTCGAGCATCTCCAGGAGCTCCTGGATGCCGGTGCCCTTCGTGGCGCTGACCTTGAGCACCTCCGTCTCGCCGCCCCACTCGACCGGGTTCAGGCCGTGCTCGGCGAGCTGGCCGAAGATCCGCTGGATGTTGTTGGCGGTGGCCTCGGGCTTGTCGATCTTGTTGAGCGCGACCACGATCGGAACGCCCGCCGCCTTCGCGTGGTTGATGCTCTCGACGGTCTGCGGCATGACGCCGTCGTCGGCGGCGACCACCAGCACGGCGATGTCAGTGACGCGCGCGCCGCGGGCGCGCATCTGGGTGAACGCCTCGTGGCCGGGGGTGTCGATGAAGGTGATCACCCGCTCCTTCTCGCCGGCCTTGACCGGCACCTGGAACGCGCTGGTCGCCTGCGTGATGCCGCCCGCCTCGCCCGCCGCGACGTTCGTGTTGCGGATGCGGTCGAGGAGGCTCGTCTTGCCGTGGTCGACGTGGCCGAGGATGGTGACGACGGGCGGCCGCGACCTCTCGTCGGTGCGCGTGCGGGCGCTGAAGCGCTCCTCGATGATCTCGGCGGCGGACTTCGCCTCCTCGACGACGAGCTCGATGTCGTGCTCCATCATGATCTCGACCGCCATCTCGGTCTCGATCGTGCTGTTGATGGTCGCGACCTTGCCCGCGAGGACGAGCTTCTTCAGGATCTCGCCGGCCTTGATGCCGCTCTTCTCCGAGAGCTCCTTGATGGAGATCGGCTCGGTCACGTGCACCTCGCTCGGCGTGCCGGGCTCGTGGCGGTGCGCGGACGGGCCGCCGCCCGACGGGGCCTTGTGGCGGCGCGACTTCATCCAGCCGGCGCTCTGCGCCAGCCGGCGCTCGCGCTCGCCCATGTCGATGGTGCCGGGATCGCCGCTGCGCGCGCCGAAGTCGCGCCCACGGCCGTCGGAGGCGCGGCCGCTGCGGCTCGAGGGCGTGCCGGGGCGGTTGCCGCCGCGGACGCCTGCGCCGCCGAAGCGCGGGCCCGCGCCGGGGCCGCCCGGGCCGCCGAAGGTGCGCGGGCGCGGCGCCGGCAGCTGGTCCGGCTGCTCGACGCGGATGACCTTCGGGCCGGAGAGCGCCGTCTTCTGGAGGGTCAGGGCCTGGCCGACGGCCTTCACCACCTCCGGGCGCTTCGGGACGTTCATCGTCGGCGGCGCCGAAGCGGGCTGGATGGAGTGCTTGACCGGCGGCTTGGTGATGACGGCGGGCGCGGGCTTCGCGGGCGCGGGCGGCGCGACGGGCTCAGCCGGCTTGGTGGAACGGTGCGCCTTGCCGATCACGGCCGGGCTGACGGGCGCATCCACCACCGCATGCGGGGCGGCGCTCTCGGGGGACGTGACGACCCCGACGTCCTCGGTGGGAAGCCGGGGCGCGATGTCGAGCACGGCGGCCTCGGCGACGGGCGCGGGAGCGGACGCCGGCGCCGCAACGGGCGCGGGCGCGGGCGCTTCCGCCGCCGGGGCGGCGGCCTCGACCGCACCCTGCTCGGCGTCGCCCTCCGACGCGGCCTTCTTTGCCCCGCGGCGGGCGGGCTTCTTGGTCGCGGCGTCGCCCTCGGCGGCCTTGGCGCGCGGCTCGACCCTGGCGGCGGTCTCGACGGCGGTGCCGCCGGCGCCGCTGAACCACTCGCGGATCGTCGCCGCGAGGCCGATGGTCACGGTGCTCGAGGCGGACTTCGCCTGGTCGATGCCCTCGCTATCGCACTTGGCCTTGATGTCCTTCCAGTCGACACCGAGGTCCTTGGCAAGCTGGGAGATTCGAACCTTCTGGATCTGCTTCGACACTCGTGTTGCTCCTTCAGTCCGATGACCGTACGTCCGTCACGCCGCCGCCCTCCGGGGCAGGCTCAGCCGCCGCCTCCGAGGATGGAGTCCGCCGTGCTCTCCGCCTTGGCGTCCGTCTCGACCGCGCCGCCGCCCATGCCGCCGAGCAGGTGGTCGGTCGCCGCGGCCTCCTCGGCCTTGCGCGCCGCCTCGGCCTCCGCCGCGATGCGCTGCTCCTCGGCGACGACCTTGCCCTTCTCGTGGCAGGCGACGACCACCTGCTCCGCGAGGGCCTCGTCCATGCCGATCTCCTGCGTCAGCACCGGGACGCCCACCTCCTCGATGTCGAACACGCTGATCAGGCCCAGCGCGCCCATCTTGTCGAGCATCTCGCCGGTGAAGCCCGGCAGCGGGCGCAGCGTCTCCTCGATCGTCTGCAGGTTCCGCTCGAACTCCGCGGGCGTCAGGATGTCGATGTCCCAGCCGGTCAGCCGCGCGGCCAGGCGCACGTTCTGCCCGCGCCGGCCGATCGCCAGCGACAGCTGGTCCTCGCGCACGATGATCGTGCCGCGGCCGAGCTCGAAGCAGAGGCTGACCTCCTCGACCTCGGCGGGCTTCAGCGCGTTGGCGATGAGCACCTGGCTCGACTCGTTCCAGCGCACGATGTCGATCTTCTCGCCGCCGAGCTCGTCGACGATGTTGCGGATGCGGCTGCCGCGGACGCCGACGCACGCGCCGACCGGGTCGACCTTGCTGTCGACGCTCGACACGGCGAGCTTGGTGCGGAAGCCGGGCTCGCGGCTCATCGCCTTGATCTCGATGACGCGCTCGGCCACCTCGGGCACCTCGGCCTCGAAGAGCTTGCGGATGAAGTCGGGATGGGCGCGGCTCAGGACGATCTTCACCTGGTTGATCGAGTCGCGCACGTCCAGGATCAGGCAGCGCACGCGGTCGCCGGGCTGGAACTGCTCGCCGGGGATCTGCTCGCTGCGCGGCATGAAGCCCTCGACGCGGTCGACCTGGACCATGAGGGCGCCGCCCTCGTAGCGCGCGGCGGTGCCGGTGACCAGCTCGCCCTGGCGCTTGCCGAACTCCTCGAGGAGCGAGTTGCGCTCGTCCTCGCGGAACCTCTGGATCATCACCTGCTTGGCCGTCTGCGCGGGGATGCGGCCGAGCGCCTTCAGGTCGATGTTCTCGCGGCCGCCCTCCTCGAGCTCCCGCCACAGCGTGATCGCGCCCGACAGCCGGTCGATCTCGCACCCGAACTCCTCGGTGTCGAGCGAGTTGAAGTGCTTGCGCGCGGCGCTGACCATCGCCTGCTCCAGGTCGTGGATGAGCAGCTCGCGATCGATGTTGCGGTCGCGGGCGATCGAGTCGAGGATGGCGAGTGTCTCGCGGTTCATGGCGGGTCTCCGATGGTTGCGTGGGCTGGTTGTGCGGCGGGATGTGGTGACGCGGAATGTGCAGGCCGACCGGGAAAGCGACGCGGGCCACGCGTCCGGTCGACGCATGGCCCGCCCTGGCGGCCAGAGACCCTCGTGGCCGGCGGTCAGCCCATGCGGGCGACCTCCGGGCGGGCGCGGGACGCGCGTTCCGTGCATCCGGCGGCGCGCAGGGCGCCGACGGCCAGCAGGCAGGCCTTGACGCGGGAGGGCGTCATGGCTGGGCGCTGGTGCCGGGGATCAGGATCGAACGGACGATCATGACGGCGGTGCAGGAAGCGGACCCGGGCCTCGGGGGGCTGGTGTCCAGGACGGACTGTCCCGGAACATCCGGGACGGGAGAGGGATTGTAGCCGGAACCGCGCAATTCCGCCACCCCTTGCTCGTCCCGCAGGCAGCCGTCCGGGTGCGCGAACGCGCGTCCGGAGGCGGTTACCCTCCTTGCAGCCATGCCGATCCAGACCGCCATCCGAAGGGTCCTCCGTCCGTTCGCGCGCCGGGCGGTCGCCCTGGCCGCGGCAGCCCCCGCGGCGGCCCTGGCCGTCGGCGCGGCCCATGGGCAGGCAACCTCCGACTCCAAGGTCTCCGTGCGGGCGGTCGCCGCGCTGGCGAAGGCCGCCCCCGGCGACACCCTGCCGATCGCCGTGGAGTTCACCATGGAGCCAGGCTGGCACGTGTGGACAAGCGAGGCACAGCTGGCGTCGCTTCCCGCGGGGATCGCCCGCTTCGACGGCGCGATCCACACCGCGATCGACGTCTCCGCGGAACCGGCCGGCGCCGCGGAGGCCGCGGTCGCGCGGATCCAGTGGCCCGAGCCGCACACCGTGAAGGGTGACCTCGGCGAGGGGCCGCAGGAGTTCGCCGTGTACGAGGGGAGGGCCGTGGCGTTCGTCCCGGTGCGGATCGCGGCCTCCGCGTCGGGAACGGTGCGCCTGCGCGTCACCGCGGACTTCCAGGCCTGCAGCGACGTCTGCCTGGCGCCGGCATCGGTCGAGCGCTTCGTGACCGTGGAGGTGGCACCCGGGTCGCGCGAGGAGAGCGGCGAGCCCGCGCTCTTCGCGGGGTTCGACCCCGGCGCCTTCGGCGCGGACGGCGACCGGGCGCCGCCGCGGGCGGAGCCGATCAACGTGCCCCTGTTCGGGCTGGACTTCACGCTCGACCCGGAGGGCGCGACGTTCCTGCCGGTCATGCTGCTCCTCGCCTTCGTGGGCGGCGGCATCCTGAACTTCACTCCCTGCGTGCTGCCGGTGATCCCGCTCAAGATCATGGGGCTCGCCGGCGCCGCCGCGGGCGACCGACGGCGCGCGCTGGTCCTGGGAGTCGCGATGACCGCGGGCGTCGTTGGGTTCTGGGCCGTGCTCGGGCTGCTGCTCGGCTCGGTGAAGGGCTTCGAGCAGTCGAACCAGCTCTTCCAGTACCCCGCCTTCACGATCGGCGTGGGCCTCTTCATCGCGGCGATGGCCGTCGGCATGGCCGGGTTCTTCAGCGTCGGGCTGCCGCAGTGGGTCTACGCCATCGAGACGAAGAACGAGACCGTCGTCGGCAGCGCGCTCTTCGGCGTGATGACCGCGGTCCTCTCGACGCCCTGCACCGCTCCGCTGATGGGCGCCGCCGCGGGGTGGGCGGTCACCACGCGCAGCGCGTGGACCATCCTGCTGGTCTTCGTCACCATCGGCCTGGGGATGGGCGCGCCCTACCTGGTGCTGAGCGCGTACCCGCAGTTCGCGCGGCACCTGCCGAGGAGCGGACCGGCGAGCGACGTGCTGAAGCAGGTCATGGGCCTCCTGCTGCTCGCTGCCGCCGTCTACTTCGTGGGCGCGGGCATCAACGGGCTGCTCGAGGAGCCGATCGAGCTGCACTGGTGGCTGATCGGGCTGACGGGCGTCGCGGCCGGGCTGTGGCTCGTGCGCCGGACGCTGCAGATCGCCAAGTCCGCCGGAGCGCGCGCGACGTTCGTGGCGGCGGGGCTCTTCATCGCGGCGGTGTCCGCGGCCATCCCGCCGGTCCTCACCTACGAGCGCCTGCCGTGGCGCAAGTACTCCGAGGCGGCGCTCGCCGAGGCCCTCGCCGCGCGCGAGACGGTGGTGCTCGACTTCACCGCGGAGTGGTGCCTCAACTGCAAGACGTTCGAGAAGACCATCCTGGAGTCGGACGCGGTCGCGGCGGTGCTCAACGAGCCGGGCGTGCGCCTCCTGAAGGCGGACATCACGAGCAAGAGCGCGCCGGGCACGAGGAAGCTCGCCGAGCTCGGCCGCGTCACCATCCCGCTCCTGGTGGTGTTCGCGCCGGACGGCACGGAGGTGCTCAAGAGCGAGGCCTACACCCGCGAGCAGGTCATCGAGGCGGTGCGGAAGGCGCGGGGGAGGTGACCGCAGGCCCGGCGGCGAGCGCCTCGAGCCGCAGGCGCTCGGGCGCGGGGATCCGCCGCAGCGGGTCGAGCTCGTAGGAGGCGTCGCACTCGAGAGCGCGCGCGGCCGCGGCGCGGGCATCGTCGACCCGGCCCGAGCGGGCAAGCGCGTCCGCGAGCCGCGTCCATCCTCGCACGCTGCGCGGGTTCGCCTCCACCTGGCGGCGCGCGGCCTTGCGCAGGAAGGCCTCGGCCCAGTCGCGGTCGATGCAGTCGCCGGGCACCGCGAGCACCGCCTCGGCCAGGGCCGCGCACGCGGAGGCGACCTGCTCCGGGCAGCCGCCGCTCCACTGCACCGCGGCGATCCCGAGCACGCGTCGCAGGCGCGCGCAGCGTGCCTCGGCCGAGGCGTCCTCCGGCATGCCCGCGGCGGCGGCCGCGGCCTGGTCCAGCGAGGCCGCGACGAGCGAGGGCCTGCGCAGCCACGGGTCCTCCGGGTCGTCCGCGAGCGAGGACGCGGCGGACATCCGTGCGTGGTCGAGCGCGGTGACGCGCGGCACGTCCTCGCCGAGCCGGGCGCGCGCGTGGAGCGCGAGCGGCGCGGCGGCGTCGGACACGGTGCGCTCCGCGCGGCGCGCGCGGTCGGCCTGCGCGAACCCCGCGATGCACGGTGCCGCCAGGAGCATGGCGCCGGCCACCGCCGCGGCCGCGCCGCCCCGCGCGGGACGCGGAACCGCGAGCGGGTCGATCGCCGCCGCGGCCACCAGCGCCGCAGCCCAGCCCACGGCGCCGGGCCACCAGAGTGTCATCTCCACCTGCGCGTGCACCACCAGCGCGACGGCCGCCCCGGCAAGGCACGCCGACCAGACGCGCCCGCCCACCAGCGAGGCGCGCACCACCGCACCCGCCGCCGACGCCGCAAGCCCGGCCGCGAGGAGGCGCAGGAGGAGCGAGCGTTCGTCGAGGGCCGCGGCCTCGGGCACCACGGCCGCCGCAGCCGCCGCGAACGCGACGGCCGCCGCCAGCAGCGGGCCGCGCGTCCACGCAGTGGCGCCGTCGCGCGGGGATTCGCCGCGGTCCACCGAGCCCCGCGCCGCGATCGCAAGCAGCACGCCGACCGCGGCGACCCAGGCCAAGCCCGCACCGATCCCCAGCGAGGCCGTCCAGTCTGCCCACATGGCGTGGGCGCTCTGCACCTCCTCCGGCGAGCGTTCGGGGCGGAGCCGCAGGTACGCGTCGCCGAACCCGGCAGGGCCGACGCCGACCAGCGGGTGCTTCGCCGCGGAGCGCAGGGCGGCCTGCGCGTAGTGGGACCGGAAGAGCAGGCTGCGCTCGGCGCTTGCCTCCCCGACGGCGCCGCGGAGGGCGACGGCCGCGACCGCGGCTACCGCCAGCCCGAGCGCCACCGCCATCCGCGCGCGCGCACCCGGCGCGCGCAGGGCGCACCAGGCCGCGAAGGCGATCCCCGCGCCGAGCGCGGCGGTCGCGCCCTTGGACCCGTTGAGGAGCGCGACGGCCGCCATGCCGCACGCCACGCCGCCGAAGAGCACGGCGCCCGCCGGCCGGGTGCGGCGCAGCGCGAACGCGCAGCCGCCGAGCGCAAGTGCCGCCGCGCCGAGCACGCCCGCCGCCACGTTCGACATCCCGAACCATGCCGTCGCCTCGGGCTGGAGGAGCCGCCGCTCGAAGGTGAGCGCCTGCGGCGATCCCTCGGCCCAGCCGTGGCCGGCGAGTATCTCGGCGCGGTGCGCGCGGTAGTGCTCCACCGTCGCGGGGTGCTCCTGCCAGCGCTGCAGGCCGCCGCGCACCGCCATGGGCACGGCCGCCGCGAGGAGCACGCCGAGCACCACCGCCCGCGCGATCCGCAGGCGCGGCCCCGGCATGGCGCGGATGCACGCGGCGATCGCGGCCGCGCCGCCCATGGCCGCGGCCCACTGCAGCCCGCGGATGGCGTCGTCCGGCGTGCGCGTTGCGTGCCACGCGATGGGCAGCATGCCGGCGCCCGAAAGGAGCAGGACGGCGGCGCCGGTGCGGTCGAGCCCCCGGCGCACCGCGAGCACCGCGACCGCGGCCGCTGCCAGGACCAGGGAATCGAGCGCAAGGCCGACGGACGGCGCGAGGCCCGCGAACGGGTTCGGGTCGGAGGCGGGATCGACGTCGAACCACAGGTTGGCGGGATGCGCGACGAGCGACTGGCCCGCGAGCACCGCCGCGATCACGGTGCAGCACGCGCCCGCCGTCGCGACGGCACGGCCCGAGGGTCCTGCCGTTGCCGCCTGCCCGGGCCCCGCCGCGGAGGTCACGCGCGGTCCCCCGCGCGCATCCGCGCGAGCATGGGCCGCTCGAGCGCGGCGATCGACGCGACCACCACCGCCGTCTGCACGCCGATGAGCGCCGCCTGCCAGGGCTCGCCGGTCCCGAGGAGGAGGCCGCCGGTGCCGCACACCGCGCCGAAGGCGCAGATCAGCATCACCGCGCCGCGCGGCGTGAGCCCGCGCATCACCAGGCGGTGCGAGAAATGCTGCCGGTCGCCGACCATCGGGCTCCTCCCCTGCGCCAGGCGCAGGAGCGTCACCACCACCGAGTCGTAGAGCGGCACCGCCAGGATCACGAGCGGCGCGAGCGCGCCGTACCAGCGCGAGCCGAGCGCGTACGACGGGTCGGCGGGATCGGTGTAGGTGATCTGCACGGCGAGCGCGGCGAGCAGGAAGCCGACCGCGAGCGACCCGCCGTCGCCCATGAAGATGCGCGCGCGCTGGCCGGCCCGCCACGGGAAGTTGAAGACGAGGAACCCGAGGAGCGCGCCCACGAGGAGCGCGAGCACGCCCGCGGTCGCCCACTGGCGCGCAGCGCACGCCGCGACGCAGAGCGCGCCCGCGGCGATCGCCGAGACGCCGCCCGCGAGACCGTCCATGTTGTCGAGGAAGTTGACGGCGTTCACGATGGCCACGATGAACGCGGCCGTGAGCGCCACGGAGAGCCACGGACCGCCCGCGTGCGCGTCGAGCAGCGTCAGCACGCGCAGCCCGCCGAACCACGCGACGCCGACCGCCACCGCGACCTGCACCGCGAGCTTGGGCCACGGCCGGAGCGCGCGGCGGTCGTCGACGAGCCCCATCACGTGGAGGACGAGCGCGCCGAGCAGGATCGCGAGCGCAGGGCGGCCGCTCGCGCCCATCCGGCGGGCGCTCTCTGCGAGGGCGGGCGCCCACTCGGCAAGCCGCTCCGCGCCGGCACCGGCTGCCGTCGCGAGGAGCGCGGCGAGCGGCACGAGCACCGAGGCCGCGATCGCCACCCCGCCGACGTTCGGAACGGGCCGCAGCTCGTCCTTCTCCTGCCCCGGCGCTCCCGCGGAGTCGAGCGCCCCGGCGCGCGCGCCGAGCGTCACCAGGGCCCGCGTCAGCACCGCCGATGACGCGAACGCCGCCGCAGCGGCGGCAAGGACCGGGATCGTCGCGCTCGGCGCCTGCTCCTGCACGGCAGCAAGCGTATCCGCGGGCGCGCCGCGGATCGGGGATACTGCCCGGATGCGTGCCGTCACCGTCTACTGCTCCTCGAGCGGCGCCCTGGAGCCTCACTTCTCGGAGGGCGCACGCGACCTCGGCCGCGGGCTCGCCGCGCGCGGCATCCAGCTCGTCTACGGCGGCGGCGCGGTCGGCCTGATGGGCGAGTGCGCCCGCGCCGCGAAGGCCGCGGGCGGGCACGTCGTCGGCATCATCACCCGCAAGCTCCTCGACCACGAGCAGGGCTGGAGCGGCTGCGACGAGATGGTCGTCGTCGACACCATGCAGCAGCGGCGCAGGCTCCTCATGGACCGCGCCGACGGCTACGTGGTGCTTCCCGGCGGGCTGGGCACCTACGAGGAGCTCTTCGAGGTGCTGGTGGCGCGCCAGCTCGGCGACCACTTGAAGCCGATCGCGATCGTCAACCACGAGGGCTACTACGACCCGCTGGTGGCGATGATCGAGCACGGCATCGAGCACCGCTTCGTGCGGCCCGCGGTCCGCGGCGTCTACGGCGTGGTGCGCACGGGCGGCGAGGCGATCGAGGCGCTGCTCGCGCACGAGCCGGCGGCGCACGACCCGGCGATGTTCCTGCCCATGCACGCCGGCCGCGACGCGGCGCCGGGTGCCGGGCCCTCGCGCCCCGGGAGCGGCGCGTGAGCGACCGCGTCGGGATCATCGCGGGCCAGGGGCTGCTGCCCTTCCTGGTGGCGCGCGGCATGCGGGCCCGGGGAAGGAGGATCCTGTGCCTCGGGCTGCGCGACCAGTGGATGGAGGGGCTCCCCTCCGAGTGCGACGAGTTCAGCGAGGCGGGCATCCTGCAGCTCGGCAGGTGGATCCGCACCTTCCGGCGCGCGGGCGTCTCCGAGGTGACGATGGTCGGGCGCGTCAGCAAGAAGCGGATGCACGACCCGTGGCTCGTCCTGAGGGCGCTGCGCGACCTGCCCGACTGGCGCACCGCGGACCTGTGGCTCCGGAAGCTCCGCCACGACCGCCGCAGCGCTACCCTCTTGCGCGCGGTGGCCGACGACCTTGCCGCGCACGGAGTGGTGCTCATCGATTCCACGCGCTACATCCCCGACCACCTGGCCACCGAGGGCGTGATGGGCGCGGTGCGGCCCGACGCGCGCGCCGAGGGCGACATCGCCTTCGGGTGGCCGCTCCTCGAGAAGGTCGGCGGGCTCGACATCGGCCAGGCGATCAGCGTGCGCGACCGCGACGTGATCGCCGTCGAGGCGGTCGAGGGCACCGACGCGATGATCCGCCGCAGCGGCGAGCTGTGCCTTGCGCGCGGCTGGACGCTCCTGAAGACAGCGCGCCCGGGCCACGACATGCGCGCGGACGTGCCGACGATCGGCGTGCAGACCATCGAGGGCCTGGCGGCCGCGGGCGCGCGCTGCGTCGCGGTGGGCGCGGGCCGGGTGATCCTGGTGGACCGGCCGGCCGTGATCGCCGCGGCGGACCGCGCGGGGATCGCCGTGGTCGGCGTGAGGGGCTGACGGTGGCGGAGGCGCCCTGCCCCTACGTCTCGCGCGCGGGGCTCAAGCTCGCGCACGCGCTCGATGCCTTCGGACTCGCCGTCGCGGGGCTGCGCTGCGCCGACTTCGGCTGCAACGTCGGCGGCTTCACCGACTGCCTGCTGCAGCGCGGCGCCGCACGCGTCGTCGCGATCGACACGGGCTACGGCGCGCTGGCATGGAAGCTCCGGCAGGACCCGCGCGTCGAGACGCGCGAGCGCACCAATGCGCTGCACGCCGAGCCGCCGGCGGGCGGCGTGGACCTGGTGGTGGTCGACCTCGCATGGACGCCGCAGCGGCTGGCGGTGCCCGCGGCGCTGCGCTGGCTGCGCCCCGGCGGGCGGATCGTCACGCTGGTGAAGCCCCACTACGAGCTGCGCGAGGACGAGAAGGCCTGGCTCGACCGCGGCTTCCTGCCGCACGAGCACGTGCCCGCGGTGGTGTCGCGCGTGGAGGCGGAGATGCCCGCGCTCGGGGCGCGCGTCGCGGGCAGCGTGCAGAGCCCGATCGTCGGCGGGAAGACCAGCCGCAAGGCGGGCGTGCCGGGGAACGTGGAGTGGCTGGTGCTCCTCGAGGGCGCCGGGGCCTGAGCCCGACGCCGCGCGGTCACGGCTTCGGGCACTGCCTGAAGGTGCTCGCGAGCACGCGGCCCACGCTCTCGCCGGAGAAGCCCTGCGTCTCGCCGTCCATGAACTCGACCTCGCAGCGATCCAGGCGGAAGCACGTGATCGACCCGGACCAGCGGGCCTTCGATCGGGTCGGCACGATCGTGCCCGGCCGGAGCGGTCCGGTGACGACCCCGCCGTGCGGCAGCCCGCCGCCGCAGTCGAGGCAGCGTCCGATGGCCGGCTCTCCCACCGGGCCGATCGGCGTCCACCACGAGCGCAGGTACCTGATGGGCCGGTCCGCGGTCACCACGAACTGCTCCTTGCACCCCGTGCTCGAGTCCTGCGCCGAGCACGGCTCGGCGAACTCGAAGAGCACCGGCACCCCGTCGGCCTTGGCGCGGGCGATCTCGGACGCCGGGATCGCGGTGCAGGAGGCGAGGAGGCAGGCCGCGACGAGAGCTCCGGAGGCGATGATCCGCATGATCGCAGGGTACGCCCGACGCGCGGACGCGGCAATTGGACGGCGGCACGCCGGGGTACAATCGCTCCCTCGGAAAGCAGCATGGCAGACACCCCCGAAAGCACCGTCCCGCCGGTCGATCGCCTCGTCGACATCGACATCGAGCGCGAGCTGCACGACAGCTACCTGACCTACGCCATGAGCACCATCATGGACCGGGCCCTGCCCGACGTCCGTGACGGCCTGAAGCCCTCGCAGCGCCGCATCCTCGTGGCGATGCACGACCTGAACCTGACGCCCGGGCGCAAGCAGATCAAGTGCGCCAAGATCTGCGGCGACACGAGCGGCAACTACCACCCGCACGGCGAGAGCGTCATCTACCCGACGCTCGTCAACATGGGCCAGTCGTGGAAGACGCGCGCGCTCCTCGTCGACAAGCAGGGCAACTTCGGCTCCATCGAGGGCGACCCGCCGGCCGCCATGCGCTACACCGAGGCGCGCATGACCGCGCAGGCGGTGGCGCTCCTCGACGACCTCGACAAGGAGACGGTCGACTTCAAGCCCAACTACGACGACCGCCTGCAGGAGCCGACGGTACTGCCGGCCAGGTTCCCGAACCTCCTCGTCAACGGCTCCAACGGCATCGCGGTCGGCATGTCGAGCAGCATGCCCCCGCACAACGTCGGCGAGGTGTGCGACGCGATCGTGGCGGTGATCGACGACCCGTCCATCGGGCTCGAGGAGCTCATGAAGCGGATGCCGGGGCCCGACTTCCCGACCGGCGGCACGATCATGGGCCGGCGCGGCATCGTCGAGGCGTACGCCACCGGCCGCGGCCGCGTCACCGTGCGCGGCAAGGTGCACCTGGAGAAGGAAGGCACGCGCGACGCGATCGTGATCGACGAGATCCCGTACCAGGTGGTGCAGTCGTCGCTCATCGAGAAGATCGTCGAGGCGAGCCGCAACGACCGCATCCCGGACATCGCCGACGTCCGCAACCTGTCCGGCCGCGACGCGCAGACGCGAATCATGGTCGTCCTGAAGAAGAACTCCGACCCGGCGGTCGTGGAGAAGCAGCTCTACGAGTTCACCCCGCTCCAGGACACGTTCAGCATCATCAACATCGCGCTGGTGAACGGCCAGCCGCGCACCCTGCCCCTGCGCAGCCTGATCGACCACTTCATCGACCACCGCAAGGACGTGGTGCGCCGCCGCACGGCGTACCTGCTGCGGCAGGCCAAGCAGCAGGCGCACCGGCTGGAGGCGCTGATCTACGCGGTGTGCGACATCGACGAGGTGATCCGCGTCATCCGCGCCGCCCGGACCCGCGAGGAGGCGATCGAGGGCCTGATGGCGCGCGCGTTCCGCATCGCGCGCGACCACCGGCACGCGCCGCTCGTCCCCGAGGCGGTGATCGCGAAGACGGAGCCCGGCGGCGTGCGCCTGACCCGCGTGCAGGCCGAGGCGATCGGCGCGCTGCGGCTCATCCAGCTCACCGGGCTCGAGATCGAGAAGCTCACGTCCGAGCTCGCCAAGCTGGTCGAGGACATCGAGGGCCTGGAGGCGATCCTGGCGGACGAGCAGCTGGTGCTCGACATCATCCGCGAGGACACCGTCGAGCTGAGGGAGCGCTTCGCCGACGCGCGCCGCACGCTCATCGAGGGCGCCGAGGCCGAGGACTTCGAGATGGCCGACCTGATCCCCGAGCACGAGGTCGTGCTCACGGTGAGCAGGCGCGGCTACGTGAAG
>JBILFU010000160.1:0-5052 GCA_044351405.1 Phycisphaerales bacterium | reverse complement strand
TGGCCGACGAGTGGAGCCGCTTCTGGCTGATGGAGCGCCCGGGCGGCAGCGCGTACGACCTGGTCAACACCACCGGCCGCGACTGAGCCCCGGCGCCGCGGCCCTCGCCGCGCTCAGGACGCGCGGGCGTCCGAGCCCACGCTCCAGCCCGGCATCCAGCTGAACAGCTTCCTCAGCCCGGGCGAGGCCTGGCCGCTCTTCGTGAGCGCCTCGAACTCCCCCGCATCGAAGTAGACGCCGCCGCACGACCCGCACTGGTCGACCATCACGGTCCCCATCGCGACTTCCTTCATCTGCCCGCCGCACTTGGGGCAGCGCATCCAGTGCGCGGCCCTCTCCGCGGCGGCCTTCGCGGCCGCGCGCTGCGCGTCGAGCTTGGCCCGCAGCGCCTGCAGGGCCTGCTGGTCCTTCTCGTGGAACTGCCTCTCCGCCTCGTTGTATCCGGTGGTGTCGGGGGTGGACATCGTGGGCGGGAGGATACCGCGCGGCCCACCGCTCAGACGGTGCACGCGCGGACCGCTTCCGCGAGCGCGGCCGCGGGGTCGCCGCGGGGCAGGAACTCCTGCGCCAGCCAGCCCGCGAAACCCGTGTCCGCGATCGCCGCGCAGATCGCGGGGTAGAGGAGCTCCTGCGTGCCGTCGAGGTTTCCGCGGCCGGGATTGCCCGCGACGTGGTAGTGGGCGATCCACGCGTGGTGCTCGCGGATGGTGCGGATCACGTCGCCCTCCATCACCTGCATGTGATAGACGTCGTAGAGCAGCCGGAAGCGGTCGCTCCCCACCGCCTTGCAGAGCTCGACGCCCCACGCGGTGCGGTCGCACATGTAGTCGCGGTGGTCCACCTTGGAGTTGAGGAGCTCCATCACCACGGTGACCCCCGCCTTCTCCGCGGCCGGCACGATGCGGCGCAGCCCTGCCGCGCAGTTGCGCAGCCCGTCGGCGTCGGGAAGGCCGTCCCGGTTGCCGCTGAAGACGATCATCTGCGGGATGCCCGCGGCCGCCACCTTGGGAAGGAGCTCCTCGCTGCGGCGGACCAGGGCGTCGTGGTGCTCGGTGCGGTTCCAGCCCCTGGCGATGCCGCCCGGCCCGTTGGCGACGGCGCACGCGAGCCCGTGATCGCGGACCACGGACCATTGCGGCTCGTCGAGGAGCTCGACGGAGCCGATCCCCGCGTCCCGCGCGAGCGCGCAGAGCTCGGGAAGCGGCATGCCGCCGAAGCACCACGCGCAGACGCTCTGGCGCAGGCGGCCGCGGGGCGCCTCGGACGGCGCGGGACCGGGCGCCTGCCGCCCGGTCGCGGCCCCGCCCGCGGCGGAGGCGGCGGTCGCGGCGGCGGCGAGGCCCGCCCGAACGAAGTCCCTTCGATCCATGGGCGCGAGGGTACCGCGCGGCAGCGCGCGTGCCGGGTCCCGCGCCTACCCTCCGCGCATGATCGAGGTGTGCGACATCCGCAAGGCCTTCGGTGCCGTGCAGGCGCTCGACGGCGTGAGCTTCGCCGCCCGCCGCGGCGAGGTGCTCGGACTCCTCGGCCCCAACGGCGCCGGGAAGAGCACGGCGCTCGCGGTCTGCACGGGGCTCCTCGCGCCCGACTCCGGCTCGGTGCGGATCGGCGACGCGGGATCCCCGCGCGAGCGGGACGCGCGGAGGCTGGTCGGCATCGCGCCGCAGCGGATCGCCCTCTACGACCAGCTCACCGCGCGCGAGAACCTGGCGTTCCTCGGCCGCATCCACGGGATCGCCGACCCGGTGCGGCGCGCCGACCGGCTGCTCGACGCCATGGGGCTGCTCCCGCGCGCGCGCGACCGCGTCGGCACGTTCTCCGGCGGCATGCAGCGGCGGCTGAACCTGGCCGCCGCGCTCGTGCACGAGCCGCCGGTCCTCCTGCTGGACGAGCCAACCGCCGGCGTCGACCCGCAGAGCCGCGGAGCCATCCTCGACGCGGTGCGCGGGCTCGCCGCGGCGGGCCACGCGGTGATCTACACGACCCACTACATGGAGGAGGCGCAGCGCATCTGCACGCGCGTCGCCGTGATCGACCACGGGCGGATCCTGGCGACAGACACGCCGGACGGCCTGCGGACGGCGCACGGCGGCGACCTGGAGACCGCGTTCCTCGCGCTCACCGGAAGGAGCCTGCGGGACTGATGCGCGCGGTGCTCTTCCTGGCGCTCAAGGACCTGCGGCTCCTGGCCCGCGACCGCGCGGCGGCGTTCTTCACGTTCGCGTTCCCGCTCGCCGTCGCGCTCTTCTTCGGGTACGTCTTCAGCGGCACCACGGTCGAGCCCGTGAAGGTGGTGGCGCTGGTGGAGCGGCCCTCGGCGCCAGCGGACGCCCTGGTGCGCGCGCTGGGCGAGGACGGGGGGTTCGACCTCTCGGTCGTCGCCACGCGCGAGGAGGGCGAGCGCGCCGTGCGGCGCGGGCAGGCGGCGGCGCTGCTCGTGGTTCCCGAGGGGTACGAGGAGGGGCTCGACCGGGTGTTCGCCGGCGGCGGCGCCGCGCTCCGCCTGGAGGTGGACCCGAGCCGGCGCTCCGAGGGGGCGATGCTCGTGGGAAAGGTCCACGAGGTCGCGTTCCGCACGGTGTTCGAGTCGATGTCCGATCCCGCGCGCTTCGCGCGCATGGCCGACGAGCTGGAGCGCAGCCTCGAGCGCTCCGATCTCCCGCTCACCGACCGGCTGGCGATCCGCACGGCGCTCGGGCGCGCGCGCGCCGCTTCGGCCCGGGGCGCGGCCCCGCCCGACGGAGGCCGTGCCGCCTCGCCCGCCCAGTGGCGGCCGGTGACCGTCACCGTCGCCGAGCTGGAGATGCGCCGCGGCGTTCCGTCGAACACCTTCGCCATCTCCTTCATGCAGGGGATCGCGTGGGCGCTCTTCGGCGCGGTGCTCTCCTTCTGCGCCGGGATCGCCGAGGAGCGCGACCGCGGCACGCTGGTGCGGCTCCTCACCTCGCCGATGG
Source organism: Phycisphaerales bacterium (assembly GCA_044351405.1). Lineage (GTDB taxonomy): Bacteria > Planctomycetota > Phycisphaerae > Phycisphaerales > SM1A02 > UBA966. The sequence goes on along the minus strand of JBILFU010000160.1, from coordinate 2,098 downwards.
GGCCCGGCTCCATCCTTGCGGGAAAGGCGCTCGCGTGCTTCGCCGCGTGCCTCGGCACGGAGTGGTTCCTGGTCGGGGTGGGCGCGGCGTTCTTCGGGGTGCCCGTTCCCAGCTGGGCGTGGTTCGCCGCGGCGAGCGTCGCCACGGCGTTCGGGTTCACGGGCGTGATGATGATCCTGGCGGGCGGCTTCCGGACGCAGGGCGGCGCGCAGGGCGCGGGACGCGCGGTGCTGCTGGTGCTCGCCATGGTCGGCGGCGGCACGGTGCCAGTGGTGTTCATGCCGCCCCTCCTTCGCGCGGCGAGCGAGGTGAGCCCGTTCAAGTGGGCGATCACCGTGGCCGAGGGCGTCACGTGGCGCGGCTGGGGATTCGACGAGCTCTGGATGCCGATGGCGCTGCTGCTCGCCGTCGGCGCGTCGGGCATGGCGGTGGGAGCCGGGCTCCTCCGGCGCGCCGCGTGAGGGCAGCCAGAGTCAGGCCAGCATGCTGAGGACCGCCACCAGCACGGCGCCCACCGCCAGGTTGAGGACGAGACCCACGCGCAGCATGTCGCGGTAGGGGACCTTTCCCGTGCCGTAGACCAGCGCGTTCGGCGGCGTTCCGACCGGGAGCATGAACGCGTAGCTCGCGCCGAAGGCCGTCGCCACCACCACCTTCTCGACGGACATGCCGAGGGCGGGCGCGATCGCCCCGAGCACCGGCACCGCCGTGGCCGTGAGCGCCGTGTTGCTGCCGACCTCGCTCGCGAACGCCAGCCCGAACACGACGACGGCGAGGACGGCCGGCTCCGGCAGGGCGCCCAGCCCGCGGAACGAGCCGCCGATCGCGTCCGCGAGGCCCGTGTGCTGCATCGCCTCGCCGATGGCGAGCCCGCCGCCGAACAGGATGAAGACTGACCACGGCAGGCGCCTGGCCTCGGTCCAGGGCACGAGCCGCGGCCGCGCCGCACCGCTCGCGGGCAGCACCAGCAGGAGCACCGCGGCAGCCACGGCCACGCCGCCCTCGGAGAGTCCCTCGGGCCGCCACCCCTGCGGCCAGGCGCGCCAGGTGGTCCATGTCGCCACCGTGGCCGCGAACACGGCCAGCGCCGTCCAGCCGTCGCGCCCGAGCGGCGGAAGCCGCGATCGGTCCTGGCGGGCGAGCTCCACGTCGCGGGCGGGCAGCATCCGCACCAGCGCGAGCACCACGACCGGCGCCGCGGCGAGCGCCGCCGGAATCCCGTAGTGCAGCCAGCGCACGAAGTCCATCTCGATGCCCGCGGCCCGCAGGTAGTTCGCGGCGATCCCGTTGGGCGGGGACCCGACGAGCGTGGCGCCGCCGCCGATCGTCGATCCGTAGGCCACCGCCAGCAGCACGGCCGCGGTCAGGTTCCTGGCCGAGCGCGCGGAGGCCTCCGGGTCGGCACCGGGCCGCGGGACCGCGGTCTGCGCGACGCCGAGCGCGAGCGGAAGGAGCAGTGCCGTCGAGGCGGCGTTGCTGACCCATGCGCTCACCATCGCCGCCGCGGTGAAGAACGCCGCCACCACCATGCCCGGCCTCGACCCGGCCGCCGCGAGGAGCCAGTGCACGAAGTGCGCGCTCACGCCGTGGCGATCGAGGGCGATCCCGATGACCGTGCTCCCCGCGAAGAGGAAGATCACGTTGTCGGCGTATGCGCCCGCGATCTGCCGGAACTCCATCACGCCCAGGGCGGGCAGGAGCGCCACCGGCAGCAGCGCCGTGACCGCCAGCTCCACCGCGTGCGTCACCCACCACACGGACATCCAGGCCAGGAGGCCCGCCGTGAGGGCGGCTTCGGCGGAGAGCGCTCCGGATCCGCCTCCCTGCGGATGGCACCACCAGGCGACCGCGACTCCCGCTGCCGGGCCGGCGAACCGTCCGATCCGCGCGGCCGTGCCGCCCGGCCCGAAACCGTCCTCGCTGGGGGCAACGTGCGCCATGCGAGCATCATCCCACGCCGGGGGGCGGCTTGCGGGTAGCGTGAATGCCCCCCGAGGAGGGCTCCCGCATGTACGGCATGGTCAACGCTGCGATCGAGGCGATGGTCACCGAGCGGTTCGGCGCCGACCGGTGGCTCGCCGTGAAGGCGCGCGCGGGC
>JBILFU010000012.1:0-16916 GCA_044351405.1 Phycisphaerales bacterium | reverse complement strand
CGAGCTTGATGTCGTAGTAGCCGAGGACGGCGTCGATGATCTCCTGGATCGTCGGCTGCGGTGCGTCGTCGCGGGTGGCCGCGCGCGCGTCGGCCAGCGCCTGCTTGGCGAGGTCCAGGGTGATCGGGGCGCCGAGCGCCATGGCCATGCCGCGGATGCGCGTCAGTGCGCCCTCGAGCTCGCGGATGTTGGAGTCGATGCGTGCCGCCACGTACGCCGGCACCTCGTCCGGCAGCTCGAGGTCGTGGAGCATGGCCTTCGCCTTGACGATCTCCACGCGCGACTCGTAGCCGGGGCGATCGATGCGCGCGACCAGCCCGCTGTTGAAGCGGCTCACCAGGCGCTCCTCGAGGTCCGGGATGTCCGCCGGGGCCGCGTCCGAGCTGAGCACGACCTGCTTGCCCGCCTGGTACAGCGCGTTGAAGGTGTGGAAGAACTCCTCCTGCGTCTGCTCGTGGCGCGACAGGAAGTGGATGTCGTCCACCACCAGCACGTCCACGTCGCGGAAGCGGTGGCGGAACTCGGGCATGCGGCCGGCGCGCACGGCCTCGTGGAACATGTCCATGAAGGTGCTGCAGGAGACGTACGAGATGCGGGTCGACGGCGCGCGCCGCAGCAGCTCCTGGCACACGGCCTGCAGCAGGTGGGTCTTGCCCATGCCCACGCCGCCGTGCACGAAGAAGGGGTTGTAGGCACGCCCCGGCTTCTGCGCGACGGCCTGCCCCGCGGCGTGCGCCAGCCGGTTGTTGGGTCCGACCACGAAGGTCTCGAAGACGTAGTCGGGCGAGAGCACCACCTGCTCGTCGAGCAGCCGCTCGGCCGGTGCCGGGGCGTTGCTCGCCGCGGGCGCGTGGCCGGTCGCGGGCACGCCGCGCTCCGCCACGAACTGGACGCCGATCAGGCGTCCGGTCGCCGCCGCGGCCGCCTCGGTGAACTGCGGGATGCAGCAGCGCTGCAGGTACGACAGGCGCACCGGCTCGGTGACCAGCAGCGAGATGTTCGCGCCGTCCATGGCCACCACGTCGATCTGGTCGAACCAGTGCCGGCAGGCGTCCGCGTGGTGGCGGCGCAGGTGCGCGAAGAGCGCGTCGCGGATCTCCCGGAGGGCGCTCGTGGCGCCGGAAGCGGTGTTTCTGGTGCGTTGCGCCATGTCGTCCGTTCGCCGCCGCATTCGGGCCGATGTCCTCCGCACCGAGGGACAGCGGCGTGGTCGCGTCCGCACGGCCAGCGCGGCCGGGCTCAGCGCCTCCTGCGCTGCCTGGGTCCGTCCAGGGAACGACTTGCTTGTTGCGTGCGCGCGGAGATTGCCCACCACGCCGCGCTCGATCCGTCTGCCGGAAATGTAGATCGGGGGCGGCGGTGCGTCAACACCGTCGACGCGAAACCCCGCCGGCGGTCAGGCGCCCTCGGCCGCGGCGCCCGCGGACGCGTCTCGCGATTTCTGCGATTCGCCCGCCGCGGCCGCTTGACTTTCGTGCCGGGCCTTGTTGGTCCGGTGGTCCATCAGCAGGTGCACGCTCCGCGCGCGCTCCGGTCCGGCGATCGCCTCGATGCGCTCGCGCGCGAACTGCATCAGCGTCCTGCGCGACACGTGCGCCACGACCACGTCCCTGCACGTCCACGCCTCGAGCAGCGGGCGGAGGTCGTCGACGTGGATGTGCTTGCCGATCTTGGCGCGATCGCGGTGCTCGTCCTCGAAGAACGTGCACTCCGTGATCACCACCTGCGCCTTGCGGAACTCGTCGCGGAACAGGAAGTCGCCGGGCTCGGTGTCTCCCGTGTAGGCGACCAACGGGATGTCGATGGTCCGTGTGATGTCCGTGCCGGCCGCGCGGAGTTCGCGCAGCCTGTCCTGCGACAGGCCGTGGAACTCCTCGCGGAGCTTGCTGCGGCGCTCGATGGCCACGAAGGCCAGCGCGGGGATGGTGTGGCTCACCTCGATGGCGCGCAGGAAGAGGTTCGGCCGCAGCTCGATCTCCTGCTCGGGCTCGACCGCGACGATCTCGTGCGGCGTCTTCTGGCGCTCGAGGTCGACCCAGGAGGCCATCATCCGGCGGAGCGGCTCGGCCATCTTGGCGTGCACCAGGCAGCGGCCGTTCCCCGGCATCTTCTGGAAGAAGCGCTGGCTGAACCAGTACGGCAGTCCCGCCACGTGGTCCATGTGCGTGTGGGTCAGCGCCACGGTGGACGGAGCCAGCGTGGGTCGCGGGCAGAGGCCGATGTCGAAGACCACGTCGAGCTCCGGCACGTGGACCACGGCCTGCTCCCCTGCGACGGAGACTCCCTGGATCCGGTACGGGGCCGAGTAGACGAAGCCGAGGCGGGCCTCCTGCGGAGGCATGCGCGGGATCATGCGGTCGAAGCTCCTCTCGCAGCGCTTTCGCGCGGCGGGGTCACGGGGTGCGAGCGGGGGATGGTACTGCCGAGGGTCCGCGCCGCGTTATGTGAGTCCGGCCTCGCCGGTCCGTCCGGATTTCCTGGGACAATTGCTTTCGGGACGGTCCGCCGCATGGGACAGTCCCGTGCCCGCCATGAGGCTCTCCCCGGACTCCACCACCTACCGGAGCGACTTCGCCGACGATCCAGACATGGCGGAGATCGTGGCCCTGTTCGTGTCCGAGCTCCCGCAGCGCATGGCCGCCATGCAGGCCGCGTTCGCCGCCGGCGAGACCGAGCGGCTGCGGACCTTCGCGCACCAGCTGAAGGGCGCGGCTGGCGGGTACGGCTTCCCCAGGCTGGGCGAGGCCGCGGCGCTCATCGACCAGGGAATCAAGGAAGGCTGCGACGCCAACGTGGTGCGCAGCAGGCTCGGGATGCTCGCGGCGCTCGCGGCACGCGTGCGCCATTGACGCGACGGGCCCGGATCTAGCATGGACCTCCCTGGATGACCGCCTCCAACGAACCGCTTCCCAAGGTCCTCGCGATCGACGACTCGGAGCCGATCCACCGGCTCCTGAAGGTCCGGCTCCAGTACGAGCCCCTCGAGCTGCACGGCGCGACCGACGCGGAGTCCGGCCTTCGCCTGGCGCGGCAGCTGATGCCGGACGTGATCCTCCTCGACATCGAGATGGAGGGCATGGACGGCTTCGGCGTGCTGCAGGCCCTGAAGGCGGACATCGACCTGCAGGACATCCCGGTGATCTTCATCTCGGCCACGGCCAGCATGGAGGACCGCGTGCGGGCGCTCGACCTCGGCGCGATCGACTTCGTGGAGAAGCCGTTCGAGGTGGTCGAGCTGAAGGCCCGCGTGCGCAGCGCGCTCCGCGTGCAGCACCTGGTGAAGATGCTCGCGCAGCGCGCGCAGGTCGACGGGCTGACGGGCCTCTGGAACCGCACCTACTTCGACCGCCGCCTGCTCCAGGAGTGCTCCGAGGCGCAGCGCCACGGCCGGGCCGTGTCGCTCGTCATGTGCGACGTGGACGGCTTCAAGCGGCTCAACGACGACCGCGGCCACCCGTTCGGCGACATGGTGCTCGAGCGCCTGTCGCGGATCCTGCAGGGGGGCCGCGGGAGCGACGTCGCCTGCCGCTACGGCGGCGAGGAGTTCGGGATCATCCTGCCGCACACCGCGGGCCTCGAGGCGATCGAGGTCGCCGACCGCTACCGGCGGTCGTTCGAGCAGGAGACCTGGCACGGCGCGCCCGGCCAGGTGATCACCGCGAGCTTCGGCGTGGCGGAGATGGTCCCCGCGGGCCGGCCCATGTCGGTCGCCGACCTGGTCGCGGCCGCGGACTCGGCGCTCTACCGCGCCAAGCTCAACGGCCGCAACCGCGTCGAGGCCGCGTTCGCCCCCAACCACGCGGGCTGAGCGCATGCCGGCCGTCCACGACCAGGGCGTCTGCATCCGGCACTGGGACTTCAGCGAGACCAGCCAGACGGTGAGCGTCTTCGGGCGCGGGCTCGGGATCGTGCGCGGCCTGGCCAAGGGCGCGCGGCGCGAGCGCGGCGCGTTCGACGGCGGCATCGACCTGCTCTCGCGCGGCGAGTTCGGGGCGATCCTGCGGCGCGGCAGGGAGCTCGCCACGCTCACGGAGTGGGACCTGCTCGAGCTGTATCCGCGCCTGCGCAGCGACATCGCGGCCAACCGCGCGGCCTTCTACATGGCGGACGTGGTCGGCCGCGTGCTGGAGCCCGAGGACCCGCATCCGGCGCTGTTCGACCGGTTCGTGGAGTCGCTCAGGGTGCTGGGCGCGCCGCTCGGCGTCGGCGAGCCGGCTCCCGACGGCGCGGCCGCGCTGCTCGCGTTCCAGTGGACGCTGCTTGCCGAGGTCGGCTACCGCCCGGGGCTCCGTCCCGTGGACGGTGCCTACGCGGAGTACTCGCCCGACGAGGGAACGCTGGTCGCGGCCGGCGCGCCGTCCGGCGGTACGCGCTGGAAGGTGCGCTCGAGCACCGTGGACCGCATCCTCGCGCTGGAGGGCGGTGCGCCGCAGCCCGGCGACCCGTCCGCCACAGACCGCGCCAACCGGCTGCTCGCCTCCTGCATCCGCCACGTGCTGGGCGCGGAGCCGCCGACGATGGCGGCGGTGTTCGGCGTGATTCCCGCGTGAGTCTCGCTCAGCGCGCCTCGCCGGGCAGCACGGAGGCGCGCAGCGTCGGGCGGAGCGGGAATTCCCGAGCAAGCTCGCGGAGGTCGCGCACGGTGAGCCGCTCCACCTCGGCGATCTCCTCCTCCAGCGAGCTCCAGCGCCCGCGGTAGAGCCAGAGCGAGCCCAGCCGGCGCATGCGACCCTCGGGCCGCTCGCCCGCGATGGCGATCGAGGTGACCACCTTGGTACGGGCGTTCGCCAGCTCGCCCTCGCCGACGCCCGCCTGCAGCTTCTCCAGCTCCGCCAGCACAATGCCCTCCACGCGCGCCGCGTCCTCGGGCGGGCATGCCGCGTAGGTGACCATCTCGCCGATGCCGTCGTGCCCGTCGTACTGCGCCTGCGCCTCCTCGGCGATCCCGGGCTCGACGAGCGCCCAGTAGAGGCGCGACCCGTCGCTGTCGCCGAGCACCTGCGCCAGCATCGCCGCCGCGTACCTGCGCGGGTCGTCGATCCCCGGGGCCCGCGAGAGCCACGCCAGGTAGGCGCGCTTGGCCTGGGGCAAGGGGATCCGCACGGTCTCCTCGTGCGCGCGGAACGGCGGGTGCGCGCGGCCGGTCTCGCCGCCCTGCCACCCGCGGCAGAGCTCCCGCACGTGCGCGACGAAGGCGTCGAACTCCACCGCGCCCGCCGCGCAGACCACGGTGTTCGAGGCCGAGTAGCGCCGCTCGAAGTAGTCGCGCATCTGCCCGCAGGTCATCGCCTCGATCGACTCGCGCGTGCCGAGCACGCGGTGCCCGAGCGGGTGCGACCCGAAGAAGCGCTCGTTGGCACCCTCCCAGAGCCGCCAGAACGGGTTGTCGTCGTACATGGCGATCTCCTCGAGGATCACGCCCTTCTCCTCGTCGAAGTCCGCCTGGCGAAGCGCCGGCCGCAGGATGTCCGCGATGATCTCCGTGGCGTCGCCGAGCTTCTCGGGCAGCACGTGCGCGTGGAACGCAGTCATCTCGCCGGTGGTGAAGGCGTTGTGGCTCGCGCCGATGCGGTCGAAGTCGCGGTTCACGTCCTCCGGCGAGCGCCGGTCCGTGCCCTTGAACACCATGTGCTCCAGGAAGTGGCTCACGCCCATCAGCTCGCGCGGCTCGTCGCGCGCGCCCGTCTTCACGAAGAACCCGACCGCCGCGGTGTGCGCGGCGGGGTTCTCCTCGGCGATGACTGTCAGGCCGTTCTCCAGGACGGCGTGCCGGAAGCGGTAGGACATGGGCGGGATCCTAGGGGCGTGGCCGCCGTCCGCCGCGCTTATGGGGCCGCGCGTCGCGGAAACCTCCCCGATCCGGCCGCACACCCGGAATCGGGCCCGCCATTCGGCATCCGCTGCTGGCGCGGTGCGCGACCGCATCGCACTGTGTGGCCATGGACAATCGTCGATCCGCCCAGCGTCGTCGTTCCAGCGCATTCCTCGAGTCCATCGAGCGCCGCGACAACGGTCGGTGCGGAGGAGTCGGCGAGGTGGTGCTCTTCTGGCACCACGATCCCGGCACCAACTGCCGCTACGAGACGATCGACGTCAGCGGCACCGGCGCCCGCATCCGCACCGACACCGCGCTCCCGGAGGGAATGACGGGCGTGGCGGTGGAGATCCAGCCCGGCGACGTCGCGCTCGATCGTGCGGTGATGGTGGTCTGGAGCCGGGGGATCCGCGACGGGGATGGCCGCACCCTGCACTTCGAGGCGGGGATCCGGTTCCTCTGACGACGGCGCAGCGTCAGGCCCCGGCCAGCCGGCGCGCCTGCTCCTCGGCGTGGTAGCTCGACCGCACCAGCGGGCCGCTCTCGCACACGGTGAATCCGCGCGCGAGCGCCTCGCGGCGGTACGTCGCGAACTGGTCCGGGTGCACCCAGCGGTCGATCGGCAGGTGGTTGCGCGTGGGCTGCAGGTACTGGCCGATGGTCAGGATCTCCGCGCCGCTCGCCGCGCGCACGTCGTCCATCAGCTCCAGGATCTCCTCGTCGCGCTCGCCGATCCCGGCCATGATGCCGGTCTTGGTCACCAGGCCGCTGCGCTTGAACTGCGCCAGGACCGCCAGGCTGCGCTCGTACTTCGCCTGCGGCCGCACCGCGGGATGCATGCGCCTCACCGTCTCCATGTTGTGGGAGAGGATCTCCGGCCGCGCGTCGCACACCGCCCGGATCGCCCGCTCGTCGCCCAGGAAGTCGCCGACCAGGCACTCGACGCTCATGCCGGGGCACACCTCGTGCACGCGCCGGATCGTCTCCGCCCAGATCTCCGCGCCGCCGTCCGGCAGCTCGTCGCGGTTGACGCTCGTGATCACCACGTGCGTGAGGCCCATGAGCGCCAGGCTCTCCGCGACGCGGCGCGGCTCGTCGCGGTCGAGCACCGGCGGGCGCCCGGTCTTCACGTTGCAGAAGCCGCACGACCTCGTGCACGTGTCGCCGAGGATCATGATGGTCGCCGTGCCGCGGCCCCAGCACTCGCCCATGTTCGGGCACGACGCCTCCTGGCAGACCGTGTGCAGGCGGTGCTCGTCGATGATCGACTTCAGGCGCTCGTAGCCCGCGCCGCCCGGGACGCGCGCGCGCAGCCAGTCGGGCTTGCGGCCGATCGAGCGGTGGTGCGGCTCGTCCGGCCGGTTGTTGAGCACCATGCCGGTCAGGCTGACCGCCGCCGGGCCCACGCTCCGCGCCGTGTCGCCCCCGAGCGGCCGCGGGTGACGCGCGAGGGTGCGGGCCACCGCGTCGGCGGAGGCGCCGGGCGGGAGGTTGGAGGGCGGAGTGGACATGCCGAGGGGCAAGTGTAGGAGGGGTGCCTCAGCGACTTGAAATACTCGGCATGTCCCACAAACGAGTCGGCCCGGGCGCATCGAACGGATGCGCCCGGGCCGGGGATTCGTCCGCCGGGGGGCGGGAAGGTCGTCGTGCCGCGATCAGCGGCGGCGTCGCGAGCCCACGAGGCCGGCCACGCCGAGGAGCGCGATCGCGCCGGGGGCGGGGATGGCGGTGCCGTTGACGGTGACGTTGTCGAAGCGCCAGGTGCCAGCCGTGCCATAGTCACCCGTCGAGGTGCTCGTCGACGGCGAGAAAACGGCGGCTGAATTCGCGCGCATGTACGCGGTGTTCGCGGCGTACGGGGTGAGGGTGCTGCTCTGGTCGAAGGCCAGAGGAGAGAAGATCGAGACGATTCGGAAGCCAAAGCCAGCGTTGTTGTCCGCTCCCGCGATCGACGAGAAGTCAACTGAGAAGGAGTAGAAGGTGTCGTGCGGGCTCAACGCGCCGGCGTTGTTCCAGAAGTTGGTGGTCCAGCTCGATCCGCCGTCGAGCGTGTAATCCACCTGCGCCCAACGCGAGGCCGTTCCGGACGCACGTTGGTCGAAGGAGACGCTGATGCCGGAATACCCGCCGGAAGGCGACGCCGTGCTGACCAGGAACTGCACGCCCGCTTCGCCAGAACCAGTTCCCTGCGACTTGTAGGTCGTGGAGTTCCATCCGCGACCACCGTTGTTTCCTGCAGCGAAGCTGGCAGTGGTACCGCCGATCAGGCTCGCCGCACCCGTTCCAGTGGAAGCGTTCGTGGTGTCGCCTTCAAAGTTCCACTGCGTCACCACCGCGGCGCTTGCGGCGTTGGCAACCAGGGCGACAGCGATCGTCGAAATCATGATCTTCATTGTTGTTCCTCAGGGATCGGGAGAACTTCTTTGTCGGCGCCAGGCGACGGTCACCTGGGCCTCAGCGGACAGACGGGATGTCCTGCGCCCTCAAGAACAAGATTCACGTGCCCCGGCCATCACCATCTCGATGTGCGTTCCGTCAAGATCAGGTGAGCAAAACGCGACCGGCGGCCGCACCGAGGTGCAGCCGCCGGTCGGAGTCGTGCTTCAAGAGGTGACGGGGCGCTTCAGCGGCGCCGACGTCCTCCGACCAGCCCGGCGACCCCCAGGAGGGCCACCGCGCCCGGCGCCGGGATGCCGATCGCCGTGCCGAGGGACCCGGTGTTGACCGGCGTGCCTGCCTGGAAGGTGACCTGCGTTCCGATCGTGCCGACCACACTCACGATGCCGGTGTTGTTGTTCGGCAGGTCGAAGTAGAAGCTGCTGCCGGTGGTGGCGGCACCGAACGTCGCCTGCTGCGTGACCTGGGTGCCGGTCGAGTCGAAGACCACCGCGCCGTCGCCGCCGGAACTGAAGCTCACGCCTGCGCCGGAGCCGTTGTAGTAGCCGACCTGGACGCCGGACAGACCTCCCCAGAAGGTCTGGAACGCAGCGATGTTGGCAGTTTGAGCAGTGTTCTCGAAGAACACAACGCTCTCGCCGGCGGCGATCGACGCGACGCCGAGCAGCTCCACCGAAGCGCCGAAGCTGAACGAGTTGTCGTCCATGCGGTAGCCCGTGAAGCTGACGGCGCTGGTGCCGTAGTTAGTGACCTCGAGCCAGTCGTTGGTGCCGCCGCTGCCGGAGGCGCTCATCACCTCGGTGATGCGCAGGTAGGCGCTCGCGGACGACGACACGGACATGGCCACGACGGCCGGAACAGCGAACGAAAGCAACGTCTTCATGGGAATCCTCAGGATCTAGGGGAGTGTCGTACGGATGCGGCGACGGTCACCGCATCAGTAGGAGAGGGAAACGGGCGAGTCACCCCGGGAAGGGGCTTCGCCATGGAGAGAGACGCTTTTCTACCCCAATCCCCATCACGCCCATCCATGTTTGTTTCGTTCAGATTTGCCTCACACGGCGGGGGGTTCGCGGATACTCGGTTTCCGAACGGGACCCGCACCACTCCATCGGTTCCGATGCGCACGAGCGTCATGTTCAGTTTGTGTTCATGTGCTCGATCATGGCCTCCTTTATGGCTTCTGAACCTTTACTGAACGAACGTGTGTGATTCTCCTAGCGTCTTTCCCCGCAAGGAGATCCTCAACATGCGCATCGCCGCCGCCGCTCTCGCCCTCGCCGCCGCCGCCCCGGCCCTCGCCGTCGACGTCATCGTCAACGAGTGGAACGCGGTCAACGACCAGAAGTGGCTGAACAGCCCGGACACCGCCGCCTGCACCGGTGCCGGCGGCATCTCCTGCGGCACCGACCAAGACAACTTCTTCGGCCGGGTGATGGGCAACGGCAGCGACTGGATCGAGCTCGTGGTGGTGCGCGACCATGTCGACCTGCGCGGATGGAAGATTCAGTGGGTTGCGGGCGTCGGCGTGGCGGCGGCTGACGCGCCGCCCATCGGCAACGGCAACGACATCTGGTGGGGGGACGGCACCACCGCGCAGGGCGAGATCCTGTTCTCGAACTCCGCCGCATGGTCCGACCTTCGTGCCGGCACCATCATCACCCTCATCCAGAACACCACGGCTCAGGGTGGCCTGGACACGGACCTCTCGTTCGACCCATGCCGCGGCGACTGGTGGATCAACGTCAACATCAACGACGCGGCGCTCTGCACGCCGTCCTCCAACATCGCGGCGGAGCTGGCCGCGGGCCGCCGGCTGCACGTGAGCGAGGACAACTTCTGGGTCCAGATCGCGGACGCGGAGGGCATGGAGCACATCGGGCTGGTCGGCGAGAACAGCTTCGGCTGGCCGGCCTCCGGCATCAACAGCCGCGAAGTCGGCAAGCTGGAGGCCGATCCGTCCCCGAGCATCAGCGTCTTCTCCAACTACCAGGACGCCAACCACTCGACGTTCGGCGCCCCCAACCGTTGGTCGGTGGATACCGGCGCGGACGCGGGATGCACGCGGACGCAGAACATCGCCCCGATCCGCGCGGCCGTCCGCGCGGAGCTGTGCGAGTCCTGCAATGCGCTCGCGCTCAACGAGTACAACGGAGTTTCGTCCACCAGCTACCTCGGCGGCGGCACCGCGACGGGCGACGCGAACGTTCCTCCGGGCTTTGCGTCCGATGCGCAGTTCGGCCGCGCCCTCGGCAACGGCGGCAATTGGCTCGAGCTGGTGGTGATCCAGGAGGGCCTGGACATGCGCGGCTGGACGCTGCGCTGGTCCGAGACCGGCGCGTCCGGCACCATCAAGCTGTCGAACGCGCAGGCCTGGTCGGACATGCACACCGGCACGATCCTGACGCTCATCGAGAAGACCACGGCGCAGGGCGGACTGGACACCGACCTGTCCTACAACCCCTCGGCCGGGGATCGATGGATCAACGTCAACACGTTCGACTTCTCGATGGTGCAGCAGACCACCAGCACCAAGCCGAACCACGTCTCCGGCGGCTTCACCACCTCCAACGACAAGTGGTCCATCGAGATCCTCGATGCCTCCGGCGCGGTGGTCATGGGCCGCCAGGGCGAGGGTGCCGTGGGCTACAACGGCGGCAACGTGAACGCCGAGGACGTCTGCCGCCTGCGCGTCGATCCGGCGGCGACCGCCGACGGCACGTTCCGGTTCGACGACGCCGGGGCCGCCAGCACCTTCGGGCGTCCCAACCAGTGGACGTCGTGCCCCTCCAACGCGACCGCCACCCAGTCGTTCACGGCGCTCCTCGCGTCCGGCTGCCAGGCGCCGGTGTCCGACCCTGCGGACCTGGACGGCGACGGCCAGGTCAGCGGCGCCGACCTCGGCCTGCTCCTGGGCAATTGGGGCCAGCCGGGCGCGACCGACCTGAACGGCGACGGCCAGACCAACGGCGCGGACCTCGGCCTGCTCCTCGGGGCCTGGGGTTGAACGGACGAACGGATCGACGGAGGAAGAGAGGAACCCACATGCAAACGGACAAGTCTCGCAACCGCGCATTCACGATCGTCGAGCTGCTGGTGACGGTCTCCATCATCGCGCTCCTGATCGGGCTGCTCCTTCCGGGGCTCGGCATGGTCCGCGCAAGCGCCCGCGCCACCAAGAGCCAGTCGAACCTGCGCCAGTGGGGCCTCGGCACCATCGCGTGGGCAGGGCTCCACAACGAGCGCCTTCCCTGGGAGGGCATGAAGGACTCGGGTCAGATGGCCACCAACCTGCAGACGCAGAACTTCTGGGCGAACGCCATCCCCCCGATGGTGGGGCAGCCGAGCTACCGCGAAGTGAGCGACGCCGCGTTCAACGACCAGCGCAACGTCCCGGTGGCGGGCGAGTCGGACCTGATCTTCATCGATCCGTCCGCGGTGGCGCCCTCGGAGCAGGGCTACGGCTTCGGGGAGCCGGGTCCGCAGGGCGTGCGGAGGCAGTTCTACTTCAACTACGTGCCGAACAGCCAGTTGAACAACACCACGCTCTCTCGAACGAACCTCCCCGACTACTCGCCCGACTTCACCATGGGCCTGCAGCAGATCCCGTTCGCCGACAAGACGGTGATCATGCTCGAGATGCGTTCCGTGCCGAGCGAGCTCCCGTCGTCCGACTGCTGGTACTCCGCGCAGCTGAACCGCCACCGCTCCGACTGGAAGCGCTTCGCGGCCCGCCACTTCAAGGGCGGCCACATGTGCTTCGCCGACGGCCACGTGGCCTGGATGCTGAACGCCGAGGTGACCACGAACCAGCGCGGCGTCCGCTGCTCCGCGGAGGGCTTCGCCGCCGAGGACGACTGGAACACCAGCAAGGTGATCTGGGACCCGATGGGCCCCGCCACCGACGAGTGAGCCCCCGTGCCTACCGCCCCCCGGCGCGCTCGCGGACCACGTAGGGGCGCGCGCCGCCGAGGGCTCCCACGGCCTCGCTGAGGAGCTCGAGCACGAATCCCATGGCCACCAGGAAGAGGGCGGCCAGGAAGAGCATCACGACCACGAAGAACATTGGCCGCTCGGTGAGCGGCTGGCCGAGCGCCAGGCGCTCCCACAGGAGCCACGCCCCCGCGGCCGCGTCGAGCGCAAGCACCACCAGCCCCACGCGACCGAACAGGTAGAGCGGCCGGCGACGCGTGGCTCCCTGGAACCAGAGCATCACGATGTCGAACAGCACGTCGACCGATCGCCCGATGCCGTAGTGGCTTCGGCCGGCGAACCGCGGCGGAGCGCTCACCTCGACCTCGTCGACGGAACCGCCGCGCATCCAGACGATCGCCGGGAGCAGGCGGTGCTGTCCCGCGCGCAGGTTGAGGCCGCGCGCCACGTCGCCGCGGATCGCCTTGAACCCGCCCATGTCCCGCACGGGGCAGCCGGTGACGCGCCGCAGCATCCAGTTGGCGAGCGCGCTCGGGATCCGCCGGGCCACCAGCCCATCGCTGCGGCCGCGCCGCGTGCCCGAGACGAGCGTGGCGCCGCGGTCCATCCGCTCCACCAGCATGTGGATCTCCTCGGGCAGGTGCTGCAGGTCGCCGTCCATCACGACGACGATCGCTCCCCGGCTCTCCTGGATTCCGGCAAGGAGTGCGGTGCACTGTCCGCCGTTGCGAGCCATGAAGATCCCGCGCAGCGCCGGCCGCTCCTCGCAGAGAGCCCGGACGATCTCCTCCGTGCGGTCCGTCGAGCCGTCGCTCACCACGACGATCTCGTACGGCCGCCCCATCGCCGCAAGCGCCGCGTCGGTGCGCCGCACGAACTCCCCGACGCACTCCTCCTCGTCGTGCATCGGAGTCACCACGGAGACCTCGGGCACGGGCGCGAAGGCAGGCGGGTTCACGGCGCCACCCTCAGCTTCCCGTTCATCATCCGCCAATGCCCGGGGTAGGTGCACACGTAGTTGTACGTGCCCGGCTTGTCGGGCACGGTGAAGCGGAGGGTTCCGGTCTTCCCGGGATCGACGAGGCCCATGACCGCGAGCACGGCCGGGGACCTCGGGACGAACTGGCATGCCTTGCCTTCCGGCGTCTCGCCCATCCTGTCGGCCGCGACCCCGACCTCCGCCATCTTGCCGGGCGCCACGATGAGCAGGTTGTGCTGCATGGTGTCGCCGTTCTCCAGCGTGATCTCGAGCTCCTCGCCCGGCTTCGCCCGGATCTCCTTGAGGTCGTACTGCATCGCGCCCGGGACTGCCTTGAGCGCGACGGTGCGCACGGGCGCGGTCACCGCGGTCGGCGGGCCCGGCTCGATGGCCCACACCGACGTGGTGCCGCTCACCTCGTTGCACGTGACGAGGAGCGCCTTCCCGCCGGGCGCCGCGTCCGCGGGGATGATCACCAGGCCCTCGGGCGCGATGTCGCCGGCCCTCGCGAGGTCCGTCGCCGGGTCGACGGACGGGTCGAAGCGGCCGAAGCATCCGAGCTCGCGGGGCGAGGCAGGGTCCGTCGCGTCCCAGAGCATCACGCCGCCGGGGCGCTCGAGGCCCGCGGCAAGCAGGCGCCTGCCGTCCACCACGGCGGTCGCGAGCCCCTCGGGTTCCGGCCCCTTCGAGTTGCTGCGCCGGTCCTCCGAGCGGAACCTGCGGCCGTCGTTGTTGTGGCCGGTTCCGCGCGCCGCCACCGCGCGCTCGACCTGGCTGCCGGAGTTCCACGCTTCCCGCAACGAGCCGGGCGACCACTCCCAGATGGACACGCCGCGGCCCCCGAAGGCCACGATCCGCTCCGCCTTGCCGTCGCCGTCGGCGTCGCAGGCGGGGGCGCTCACTTCCAGCCGGCCCAGCCGGTCCTCGCCCTTGATGGCGGCATCGGGGAATCGCGCCGGGTCGAGCTCGAGGTCGGCCACCCTGCGCACCTCCTTGGTGGCCTCGTCCTCGCGCATCTCGCCTTCCTCGGAGATCGCGAGGAGCGTCCGCCCGCCATCGGTCCAGCAGACGACGGTGTCTGGCTGCCGCAGCCCCAGGATCGGCTCCGGGCGGATCCGGACGCCGTCCCGGTCGCTCGGGTCGAGCCCGCACGCGGCGAAGTCCTTGAGGCCGAGGCCGTGCAGTTCCGCCACGCGCGCCTCGGCCAGGTCGACCACGGCCAGCGCGTTCGCCTCCTGGATCGCGACGAACGCGAACCTTCCGTCCGGCGAGATGGCCACGTACTCCGGCTCGAGCTGCCGCGCGACGGTCGCGCCCGGCACCGGCAGGTGGACACCCTGCGCGACGAGTGCCGCGCGGCGATCCTCGAACCCGCCGAAGCCCGCGGTGCGCACCGTGGCCGCGGCCAGTCCCGCGCGCAGGTCGACGATGGACACCGATCCGTCCTCGTCAGCGGTGTCGCTCGGCTCGCCCTCGTTTGCCACCACGAGCGCGCCCCCGTCCGGGGTGAAGGTGCACATGTCCGGCCCGTGCCCGACCGTGACGGATCCCAGCTCCCGGCCGTCCCCGGCCGCACGGAAGGCGATCGTTCCCGGAGCGCCGCCTTCGCCCGGCGTGGCGATCGCCACGAGGTCGCCGTGGATCGCCACGGAGGTCGGGTTCTTCGCTGGATGCGACGCGACCTTCGCCGGGCGCGCGGGATCGGAGATGTCCAGGACGTCGACTCCCGCTGCGCCGTTCACCACCCACAGGCGCCTGCTCGGCGCGTGGAAGGCCGCCACCTCGCTGGCGCTGCGGTCGAAGAGGGCCGTTTCGTGCGTTCCGAGATGACGGAGCGCGGGAACGGCCGGCGGAGCGCCATCGGCCGCCGCGCATGGGGAGGTTCCCGCGGCGAGTCCGACGGCAAGCACGGCGATCCGGGCGGTATGGTGCATGGGACGCATGATCGTGGAGATCGTGAGTTCCGCGGACGATCCGCGCCTGGAGCCGTACCGTCGCGTGCGCGACCGGGATGCACTCGGCCCCGACGGCCGTCCGGGGCTCTTCGTAGGCGAGAGCCCCCTGGTGATCGAGGCCATGCTGCGCACGCCGGGAGTGGAGACGATCTCCGTCCTCGCCAGCGAGCGCCAGCGGGTGCGGGCCGAGGCGCTGATCGTATCCGCGCGAGGCGACGGGGAGGGAGGCTCCCGTCCCATCCTGCTCCTGGCGCCCGACGACGTGCTCAATGCCGTGGTCGGCTTCGACATCCACCGCGGCTTCCTCGCCGTCGGCCGTCGCCTGCCGTTGCGCGCCGTACGCGACGTGGTTCCGCCGCGGGATCGCCCGGCGCTCCTCCTGCTCGTGGAGGAGATCAACAACATCGACAACGTCGGCCAGCTGTTCCGAAACGCCGCGGCGTTCGGGTGCGACGCCGTGCTGCTCTCGCCCGGCTGCCACGACCCGCTCTACCGCAAGAGCCTGCGCGTCAGCTGCGGCCATGCGCTGCGGGTGCCGTTCGCGCGCAGCGAGGACTGGCACGGCGACCTCGCGTGGCTGCGGGAGGAGGCGAAGGTCGAGGTGCTCGGCATGACCGGCTCCGGGGCGACCAGCCTGCACGACGCGGCGGGCCTCGTCGCGCTCCTCCGTCCGCGACGCGTGGCGGTCCTGGTGGGAGCGGAGTTCACCGGCCTGTCGCCGGCCGCGCTCCGATCCTGCTCGCACCGCGTGCGGATTCCCATGGCCCCGGGCGTGGATTCCCTGAACGTCGGCGTGGCGGCGGGCGTAGCACTGTCGCGCTTGACCGAAAGGTGAAGCCCCGGCCGCTTCGGTGGTCGATAACAGGATTCAGGGGAGCACCCGCAGGATTTTCGAACCGGGCTCGAACCCGCGCGTAGAGGCGCGCATGGGTCGGCTCCTCTCTTTTCC
Organism: Phycisphaerales bacterium; assembly: GCA_044351405.1. Lineage (GTDB taxonomy): Bacteria > Planctomycetota > Phycisphaerae > Phycisphaerales > SM1A02 > UBA966. The sequence goes on along the minus strand of JBILFU010000012.1, from coordinate 888 downwards.
GGCAAGTCTTCTTCTTCTCGCCTCATCGTCCGTCGCGGTGGCGGACGGCCTGCCGTCCGGTTCGGGCAGCGTCCTGCCCCCGGACGAGCAGGCGGCGATTTCCCAGGCCAAGGGCCTCTCCAAGGCCTTCCGCGCCGTGGCACGCACGGCTGCACCGTCGGTGGTGTCCATCGAGGTCACCCCGGACGTGCCGCAGGCGCGTGGTCGCGGCATGCGGATGGTCCCGGGCTTCCCGGGGCTGCAGATGTTCCAGGGAATGCCCGGCATGCAGGGCATGCAGCCGGTCCCGCAGGGCATGGGCACGGGCTTCGTGGTGTCGGACGAGGGACACATCGTCACCAACAACCACGTCGTCCGCATGGGCGGCAGCGTCAAGGTGCACTTCAACGACGGCCGCGAGGCGCCGGCCGCGGTCGTCGGCACGGACCCGGAGACCGACATCGCCGTCCTCAAGGTCGAGCTCGACGGACTGAAGCCGATCGCCTTCGGCGACAGCGACGCCGCGGAGCCCGGCGACTGGGTGGTCGCGCTCGGCGCGCCGTTCGGGCTGAAGGACACGGTGACCGCCGGCATCATCAGCGCCAAGGGGCGCGAGGTCGGCCTGAGCCCGCTCGAGAGCTACCTGCAGACCGATGCCACCATCAACCCCGGAAACTCCGGCGGCCCGCTGGTCGACCTGGACGGCCGGGTGGTCGGCATCAACACCGCCATCGAGAGCAGGAGCGGCGGCTCCGACGGCATCGGCTTCGCCATTCCCTCCAACATGGCGAAGGGCGTCGTGGAGTCGATCATCGGCGGCAGCTCGCCGTCGCGCGGATACCTCGGCATCCAGATGCAGCCGCTCGACCCGATGATGGCCGCGAGCTTCGGCTTCGACGGCCGGGGCGT